>NZ_DQDX01000118.1:18230-24372 GCF_003525665.1 Flavobacterium sp. | reverse complement strand
ACCAACTGAGCTATCGAGTCATAATCATTTCTTGAACGCGGGTGCAAATATAAGGCGTTATTATTTATTTTTCAAAGCAATTTTGTATTAAATTTACCTTTTTTTAATAATATCTCTTAATGCCTTAATTTATAAGGTTTTATTTTATGAAGAAAGTTGTTTTAATAGGGTACATGGGTAGTGGTAAGTCGGTTTTATCTCAAAAATTGTCTAGAAAAATTGAAATTACCTCCGTGGAGTTGGATGAAATGATCGAAAAAAAGTGCAATTTAAGTATTGAAAAAATATTTGCTACCAAAGGCGAATTGTTTTTTAGAAAACTAGAACACCAACTTTTTGTAGAATTGTTAGAGAATGATGAAGCTCTAATTATAAGTACTGGTGGTGGAACACCTTGTTATTTTAATAATCACGAACTTTTACAAAAGGAAGATGTGGTTTCTATTTACCTTAAGGCGTCGATAGATACGCTTTTTAATCGTTTAGCTGATGAAAAGCACAAACGACCACTAATTGCTCATTTAAATGAAGAAGAAACGAAAGAATTCATCGCTAAGCATTTATTTGATAGAAGTTTTTACTACAATCAAGCCAATTTTAAAGTGAGTGTTGATGGAAAAAGTATCGAAACTATTGTTGATGAAATGTATCAACTGCTAACTTAAAGTAGCGTAAGAGTTATCTTTTTCAAAAACAACGGTAACATGTTCTAATGATGAGGTTGAAAGCGAAATCCCTTTAAAGTCAACTTTGATTGGGTATTTTTTGTGATTTCTGTCAACCAACACCGCTGTTTTAAATTTCTTTAACGGAACATCCAAAAAATGTTTTACTCCATACATTAAGGTAGAACCCGAATTTAATACATCATCTACAAGGATAATTCCTTTGTTTTGATAGGCTTCTTTTGGAAGCGATGTTTTTATCTCAGAATTTAGGTTTTGTTTGTCTAAAGTCACTTCGCACAAAATTACTTCAAGTGGAGAAATTGATTGTAAAACAGCTGCTATTTTTTCGGCAAAAACATATCCGTTTGATGCTATTCCTGCTACAATAATACTTTCTTCATCAACAAATGTTTCAAATATTTGATAGGCAATTCGCTTTATTTTATGATCGATTTCTTGCTTGTTTAAAATAATATTGTGGCTCATGGTTTTATTTTTTTGTAAATATAAAAAAGAGTTCGTTTCCTTGTCTTGGTTTTATCGAATTATATGCAGTTTCTAACTTTTTTACTTCAAAATCATTTTGAAATAACGCTAAATACTCTGATTTAGAACCACCAAAAGGCGGACCGACATCGGTTAATGGAAATTGAAATAACAATCCGGCAATTTTACCATTTGAATTCAATAATGATTTCATTTTAGCTACATAATCTCCTCGTAATGAAGGATCAATTGCACAGAAAAAAGTTTGTTCCAGAATTAAATCATAAGTAGCATTATGTTCAAAAAAATCAGATTTAATTAATTGATTTTCATTGCAATTTGAAACTCTTTCTTTGATATTATCTAATGGCGATTGAGCAAAATCTAATACATAAACATTTTGAAATCCGTTTTTTAATAGGTATTCAAATTCATAACTATTTCCGGCTCCAGGAATTAAAATTTTAATCGATTTATCTTCAATTTGATCAATATATTCTTTTAGCGGAGTTGTAATTGTTCCAGCATCCCAACTTATTTCATTGGTTTTGTATCGGTTTTCCCAATAATCACTATTCAGTTTCATCTTCGTCGGTATTGAATTCTATATCGTCTAGATCTCTTCTATCTTTTTTGGTTGGTCTACCAGTTCCAGTTTTTCTATAATGTTCTTTAGAAAGTTTTAAAAGTTCTAAATGAGCAAATGATTCTGCTGGAGTTTCATCTTTTCGATATACATCAACAAGTTTGGCTCCAACACGATTTGCAGGAACATCCAAAACCGTAATTATATGGGTAATTTGGTCTTTTCTAAACGTGATTTTATCCGTAGCAAAAACCTCTTTAGAAGCTTTGGCAACTTGACCGTTTACTGTAATATGATTCTTTTTGCAAGCTTCGGTTACCATATTTCTAGTTTTGTAGTAACGTACACACCATAAGTATTTGTCAACTCTCATAATTTTTTCTAAAATCAGCGTTAAATAGTTTACAAAAATAAATCAATATTGTATCTTGCGCACCTAATTTAATATAATAATGAACAAATATTTTAAAATTATTTTTTCTCTAGCGGTTATCGTGACGCTTTTCTCTTGTGCAAAAGAAGATGATAATCCTGTTTCAAAGCCTAGAGATTATGTAGAACAGTATGCTAAAGATATTGATTCTATAAATAAATTTATTGATACACACTCAATGGCTGTTGATGCTGAGTTTAATGTTACATACACAGAAATTCCTGCCAATGGTCCGGAAACTTCTATTAGAGAACAAACTCAATATCCTTTACAGTTTAAAACAGTTACCAACGTTGCTCACAAGGTGGATTATAAAATATATTATATTGTATTAAATGAAGGTGTTGGTCAGCGTCCAACTGCGGTTGATTCAATACACGTTAGTTATCGAGGTGTTGAAACTGTTAAAGGCGACCAATTTGATTTTGCTCAAAATCCAGTTTGGTTTAGAACTGATGATTTAGTTGCTGGATGGAGTGAAATATTGCCTTATTTTAAAACAGGTAATTACGACCCAACAGATGGACCAAACCCAGTAAATTTCAGTGATTATGGCGCAGGTATTATGTTCTTACCATCAGGAATGGGATATTTTAATTTATCGCAAGGAACACTTACTGCTTATGCTAATTTAGTTTTTTCATTTAAACTTTTTGAGTTAAAATATAGAGATCATGATAGTGATGGTGTATTGTCCAAAGATGAAGTGCCTTTGGGTTCCGACTTTTTATATGATCCACAAGATTATAATTCAGATCTAAATTTTCCAGTAGGAAATGGAGATGAAATTCCTAATTATTTTGATGTTGATGATGATAATGATAGAGTATTGACAAAAAATGAGATTAAATATTCATACATGGATGGAGTTGTAAAAAAAACACGTCAATATCCTTTTAATGGTGCTGCAACAGATAATCCATCTACACCATGGGATGAAACTAGAGGAATTCCGAGAGCATTTACTGGACCATTAATGCCAGTTATTATTCCTCCATCAACTACTCCAATCATGTTGCCTAGTCCAGGACCAGGCGATTTTACTGACCCTAACAGGTTAAGAAGGCATCTTGATCCAAATGCAAAGCCACCCTTTTATGATCAATATCAATAATTATAAAACAAAAAAACCAGTTCAAACGAACTGGTTTTTTTATGAATAAAAGTGAAATTATTTTCTTTTAATAACTCTTTCCACAGCTTCAACAATAGCTTGATTGTTTAGCTTGTATTTTTCCATTAATTGTTCTGGAGTTCCGCTTTCGCCAAATGAATCTTGAACTGCTACAAACTCTTGTGGCGTTGGATTGTTTAACGATAAGGTTCTAGCAACGCTTTCGCCTAAACCACCAAGAATATTGTGTTCTTCTGCTGTAACTACACAACCTGTTTTTCCAACCGATTTTAGAATTGCTTCTTCGTCCAATGGTTTTATTGTGTGAATATTAATTACTTCTGCCGAAATACCTTTTGCTTCCAATGCTTCTGCTGCAATTAATGCTTCCCAAACTAAATGTCCGGTTGCAATGATTGTAACATCTGTACCTTCGTTTAAAAGTATCGCTTTTCCAATTACAAATGGTTCGTCTGCTGGCATAAAGTTAGGCACAACCGGACGACCAAAGCGCAAATAAGCGGGACCATGATGATCTGCCAAAGCTAAAGTAGCTGCTTTCGTTTGATTGTAATCGCAAGTATTGATAACAGTCATTCCTGGTAACATTTTCATCAAACCAATATCTTCTAATATTTGGTGTGTTGCTCCATCTTCTCCTAAAGTTAATCCGGCGTGAGAAGCACAAATTTTTACATTTTTATCAGAATAAGCAACCGATTGACGAATTTGATCGTAAACTCTTCCTGTAGAAAAGTTAGCGAATGTTCCAGTAAATGGAATTTTTCCACCAATGGTTAATCCAGCTGCAATTCCAATCATGTTGGCTTCTGCAATTCCAATTTGGAAAAAACGCTCTGGGTGATTTTTTTTGAAATCGTCAAATTTTAATGAACCAATTAAATCGGCACATAAGGCAACAACGTTTTCATTTTTTTGTCCCAATTCGGTCATTCCTGCACCAAATCCAGAACGGGTATCTTTACTTCCTGTATTTTCGTATTTTTTCATTTTGTGTGTTGTTTTTATAATCTTTTTGGATAAACTTCTTCGATTTCAAATTTGAAATTAAAGTCAACTTTTTTTATTTCAACAAAATCTATTTGAGATTCAATTTTTCCATCTTTTAAATGCAAAACCTTTTCAATATTTAAATCTTTTAAATCTTTTAATTTATACTTATTGAGAAGATAATTTTTTATTGACTTTTTATGTGAGTCAACTGTGTTTTCATTGTCTCCAAAGTAATAATAATGTTCATTAATGATTTTTTTTCGCTTCTTATTTCTATAGGAAGTAAGATGGACAATTGTTTTTTCTGTCAAACTATCATTTTCATATTCAAAATCTTCAACAAATTTTTTGAATCTTCTACCTTTAATAGTTTGTACTCGAGTGTATAACTTGGGATTTGTCAATTTATTGAGATCTTCAATTTTCTCAAATTTAAAATCAAAAACAAACTTTATTAATTGTCTATTCTTTCGATCATTTAATGTTGCTTCTTTGCTGCTGTAATTTAGTAATAGCGTATAAGTTGAATCTTTTTCATTGAGTACGTTTACCATTAAATTATCCAATTTAGCACCATAATTTTTATAGTTGGAAATCGAATAATAATCAAAGTAATAACTCATTTTCTCTTGTGAAAAAGAAAAAAATGATAGAAAAAGAAAACTAAAAGCTATTAAAGACTTCATTAGTAGTCTCCTAAAGTTTCAGCGTTTTGTTCTAATGCTTTTGCAAGTTGTTCATCATTTGGAGCTTTTCCGTGCCAAGCGTGAGAATACATCATATAATCTACTCCGTTACCCATTTCTGTGTGTAATAAAACGCAAACTGGTTTTCCTTTTCCAGTTCTAGATTTAGCATCAGTCATTCCAGCAATTATTGCTTCGATATCGTTTCCAGCAGTAATTTCTAAAACATCCCAATCGAATGCTTCAAACTTAGCGCGAACGCTTCCCATGTTTAAAACTTCGTCTGTAGTTCCGTCAATTTGCTTTCCGTTTAAATCGATTGTTGCAATTAAGTTATCTACTTTTTTAGCCGATGCATACATAATTGCTTCCCAATTTTGACCTTCTTGCAATTCTCCATCGCCCAAAAGTGCGTAGATTAAATGATTGCAATTGTTCAATTTTTTAGCTTGTGCAGCTCCAATAGCAACAGATAAACCTTGTCCTAATGAACCCGATGCAACTCTAACTCCAGGTAAACCTTCATGTGTAGTTGGATGTCCTTGTAAACGAGTGTTTAATTTTCTAAAAGTGGCCAATTCTGAAACTGGGAAATAACCACTTCTAGCCAAAACGCTGTAGAAAACTGGCGAGATATGGCCATTTGATAAGAAAAATAAATCTTCTCCAATACCATTCATGTCAAATCCTTCTTTTCTGTCCATTAATTCTTGGTATAAAGTCACCAAAAATTCAGTACAACCTAATGAACCTCCAGGATGTCCTGAGTTTACGGCATGTACCATTCGAAGAATGTCTCTTCGCACTTGTGTTGAAAAATCTTGTAATTGTTGTGTGTTAGTCTTCATTTTGTTTGTTAAAGTTAAACTGCCGCAAAGATAATCAGATAATTCGATTTTTAGTTTAATGCGGTTTTAGACTTTTAAAAAGTTATCTACAAAATGACCATAAAAAAAGATTGAAATCAATTTTAAATCAATTTCAATCTTTAATTAGATAATTTGTAGCATTATTTAACTCTTTTTAGAAAATCTGCTGATAATAAATACAATAACTGCTATGATGGCAATTACAATAAAAATTCCAACTCCCATTCCGGCTTTGAAAATACCTTCTATAAGGTCACAACTTGTAAATAGGAATGAAATCAGAAAT
>NZ_DQDX01000118.1:9090-18090 GCF_003525665.1 Flavobacterium sp. | reverse complement strand
GTACGATTTTTTTTAGTAAATTTTGCATGATAGTTTTTGTTTAAAGGTTACTTATTTGGTTTATTCAAATTTCAGAATTTTACCTTTTTTATCTCTTATACTATTTTACTTTTAATTTATATCATTTGCACATTTGTGGTTTTTATAGTACAAAATCATAAATCAGTATTAAAAAAGTACTTTTACTAATTCATTTTTTTTTATTCTGTTATCTTTGCCACTTCAAATAGATATATGAAATTCGATTTATTACAAAAAGACCCAAATTCTAAAGCCAGAGCAGGAACAATAACTACCGATCACGGAGTTATAGAAACCCCAATATTTATGCCTGTAGGAACTGTTGCCTCTGTTAAAGGTGTGCATCAGCGCGAATTGAAAGACGATATTAATCCAGATATTATTCTAGGAAATACCTATCATTTGTACTTACGTCCGCAAACAGAGATTCTTGAAAAAGCTGGCGGATTGCATAAATTCATGAATTGGGATAGAAATATTCTTACCGATTCTGGTGGGTATCAAGTGTATTCGCTCTCTGCAAATAGGAAAATTAAAGAAGAAGGAGTGAAGTTTAAATCGCACATTGATGGTTCGTATCACTTTTTTACACCCGAAAATGTAATGGAAATTCAGCGTACCATTGGTGCCGATATCATCATGGCATTTGACGAATGTACACCCTATCCATGTGATTACAGATATGCGCAACGTTCGATGAAAATGACGCACCGTTGGTTGGACAGATGCATCAATCATTTGGATAAATTACCTTTTAAATATGGTTATGAGCAAACGTTCTTTCCAATTGTTCAAGGAAGTACTTATAAAGATTTGCGTCAGCAATCGGCCGAATATATTGCTAATTCTAATCAACAAGGAAATGCCATTGGCGGACTTTCTGTAGGTGAACCAGCCGAAGAAATGTATGCTATGACAGAAGTTGTTTGTGAAATTCTTCCAGAAGACAAACCAAGATATTTAATGGGCGTTGGAACTCCAATAAATATTTTAGAAAATATTGCTTTAGGAATTGATATGTTCGACTGCGTAATGCCAACACGAAATGCCAGAAACGGAATGCTTTTCACAGCAAACGGAACGATAAACATTAAAAATAAAAAATGGGAAGCCGATTTCTCTCCAGTAGATGAAATGGGAATCACATTTGTAGATACCGAATATACCAAAGCGTATCTTCGTCATCTTTTTGCATCCAACGAATATTTAGGAAAGCAAATTGCAACCATTCACAATCTAGGTTTCTATATGTGGTTGGTTCGTGAAGCAAGAAAACATATCTTAGCAGGAGATTTTAGAACTTGGAAAGATATGATGGTGAAAAATATGAGCCAAAGACTTTAACTGTTTATTGTTTGTAGTTAACTATAAACCATAAACCATAAACTTAATGAATGCTAACAATATTAGATAAGTACATTTTAAAGCGCTATTTAGCCACATTTTCAGTGATGTTGTTGATGTTTATTCCTATTGGAATCATTATCGACGTATCTGAAAAAGTGAATAAAATGATTGCTAATAAAGTTCCAATTAAGGAAATTGCAGTCTATTATTTCGATTTTACAATCTATTTTGCCAATTTACTTTTTCCAATATTTCTGTTTTTATCGATTATCTGGTTTACTTCAAAGTTGGCTAATAATACCGAAATTATCGCTATTTTAAGTTCCGGAATTTCATTCTCTCGTTTTTTAAGACCTTATATTATTGGTGCGACTGCAGTTTCTTTATTTGCTTTGCTGATGGGTTTCTTCTTAGTTCCAAGTGCAAGTGCTGGATTTAAAAATTTCAGGTACATGTATTTAAATAATTCTGGTGTGAGCGGAATGAGAGACAATTCAGATGTTTACAGACAAATTAGCGATAATGAATACATTTATGTTAGTAATTTCAATAATGTTTCTAAAGTTGCTTTTAATTTCTCTTTAGAAAAATTTAAAGACGGTAAGTTAGAATACAAAATAAATGCTTCTCGACTAAAATGGAATCCAAAAGATAGTACTTACACGATGTTCAATTACAAAAAAAGAACAATAGGTTTGCTAGATGATACTTTTGAAACAGCTGAAAAAAAAGAAGCAAAATTCAACTTTGATTTAGATGATTTAACGCCGGTAGTTTTCATTGCAGAAACACTTTCTTATGGAGATTTAACCAGTTTTATTGATAAAGAACGCAAACGTGGATCCTCAAATATTAATACCTATTTAGTAGTACTTTACAAAAAATACAGTATTCCGGTTGCAGCTTTTATTCTTACAATCATTGCTGTTTCGGTTTCTTCAATGAAACGTCGTGGCGGAATGGGTTCTAATTTAGCGATAGGAATTCTACTAGCATTTTCATTCGTTTTCCTCGATAAAATATTTGGCGTTTTAGCCGAAAAATCATCGTTCCCACCAATTATTGCTGTTTGGATTCCGAATATTGTTTTTGGAATTTTAGCAATTTATCTTCTTAGAAATGCTAAGCGATAATACCAAAAGTTATTTACACCTTCATTTGATTGTTTTCATTTGGGGTTTTACCGCAATTCTGGGCGCTTTAATTACTCTCGAAGCCATGCCATTAGTGTGGTTTCGAATGTTATTTGCTGTGTTTTTTATTCTCATTTACATCAAATGGAAGCAAATACCAATAAAAGTTCCCAAGAAAGTAATTCTGAAATTTCTCGTCGCCGGATTAATAATTGCACTGCATTGGTTTACATTCTTCAGAGCAATTAAGGTTTCAAATGTCTCAATAACTTTAGCTTGTCTATCAACAGGTGCTTTTTTTACCTCAATAATAGAACCAATTTTCTTTAAAAAGAAGATGGTTTGGTACGAAATATTTTTCGGATTAATTGTTGTTTTCGGACTCACAATCATCTTTAATGTAGAAGGTAAATACGTTGAAGGAATTGCTTTGGCATTGACTTCTGCTTTTCTTTCGGCTTCATTTGCAGTTATAAATAGTAAGTTTGTGCAACAATATGATGCCACGGTAATTTCTTTTTATGAACTTTCTGGTGGTGTACTTTTCTTCTCCGTTTTTCTGCTTTTCTTAGGAAGTTTCAATGCTGAATTCTTTAAATTATCATTAGAAGATTTTATCTATTTGATGGTGTTGAGTTCGGTTTGTACTGCTTATGCTTTTATTGCATCAACTGCAGTTATGAAGTTCTTAAGTCCTTATACTGTGATGCTTACTATAAATCTTGAGCCTATTTACGGAATCATTCTAGCCGTTTTATGGTTTAAGGATAAAGAACAAATGAGTCCAGAATTTTATATCGGCGCAGTGATAATCTTAATTACAGTAATCATAAACGGAATCATAAAAAGCAGAGCAAAAGCAACTTAGCTAATGTTTAAAACTTATAATACGAAATTGCTTTTACAGACGATTTAAAATTTTATCTTTGTAATTCGAATTTTAATTAAAACGAACAAATCCTATGGAATATTTAGATTTTGAACTTCCTATTAAAGAATTGGAAGACCAGTTGGACAAATGTCAAATAATTGGTCAAGAATCTGATGTTGATGTTACCAATACGTGTAAACAAATTCAGAAAAAATTAGACGAAACTAAGAAGAATATATACAAAAATTTAACGGCTTGGCAACGTGTTCAATTATCACGTCATCCTAATAGACCTTATACTTTAGAACATATTACAACTATAACAAAGGGAACTTTTTTAGAGCTTTTTGGAGATAGAAATTTTAAGGATGATAAAGCCATGATTGGCGGATTGGGTCGCATTGATGGTCAGTCGTTTATGCTAATTGGTCAGCAAAAAGGTGTCAATACCAAAATGCGCCAACTTAGAAATTTTGGTATGGCTAATCCAGAAGGTTATAGAAAAGCATTGCGCTTGATGAAAATGGCCGAAAAATTCAATATTCCTGTTGTAACTTTTATCGATACTCCAGGTGCATATCCAGGATTAGAGGCTGAAGAAAGAGGACAAGGTGAAGCAATTGCCAGAAATATTTTTGAAATGTGTCGTCTTAAAGTGCCAATTATTTGTGTAATTGTTGGTGAAGGTGCTTCTGGTGGAGCATTAGGAATTGGTGTTGGAGATCGCGTTTTAATGATGGAAAACACTTGGTATTCTGTAATTTCACCCGAATCATGTTCGTCAATTCTTTGGAAAAGTTGGGAATATAAGGAACAAGCTGCAGATGCATTAAAATTGACTTCTGCCGATATGAAAAGACAAAAGTTAGTAGACGATATTATTCCAGAACCACTTGGTGGCGCTCATTATGATAAAGAAACTACTTTCAAAACAGTTGAGCAATATATTATGAAAGCTTATAACGAATTAAAAGATTTATCAACAACTGACTTAGTTGCACAGAGAATGGATAAATACAGCAATATGGGCGAATATAAAGAGTAAAATCTTACAAATTTATCTAAAATCCGAAGCCCTTTAGTTTCGGATTTTTTTTTACTTGTTAACAAAAAATCTTTAGTTATAAACATACACGTGTAATAACTAAACTCACTAAAAATTAAAGAAATAGTTACTTTCGCTTAATGGAAAATCTCAGAAATATAAACCCAATAAAAGTAGATAAAACTACAATCATAAATCTTGAAAAAGGAAAGCTACCACCACAAGCATTAGACCTTGAGGAAGCAGTCCTTGGTGCCATGATGATTGATAAAAAAGGAGTTGATGAGGTTATTGACATCCTTCAATCCGAAGCTTTTTATAAAGATGCACACAAACATATTTTTGAAGCCATTTTTCAGTTATTCACAGATTCTCAGCCTATTGACTTATTAACAGTTTCATCGCAGTTAAAGAAGAATGCAAAGCTAGACTTGGCTGGAGGCGATTTTTATCTAATTCAGCTTACGCAAAAGATATCTTCATCGGCACATATCGAATTTCACTCACGTATCATTTTACAGAAATTTATCCAAAGAAGTTTGATTAGAATTTCATCAGAAATCATCGAAGAATCGTATGATGAAACTACTGACGTATTTGATTTATTAGATAAAGCCGAATCTAAATTATACGAAGTTACTCAAGGAAATATTAAACGAAGTTCAGAAACTGCTCAAAGTTTAGTAATTCAAGCCAAAAAACGAATTGAAGAAATTGCTAATAAAGAAGGTTTATCTGGAATTGCAACTGGTTTTGAAAAATTAGATAAAGTTACTTCGGGTTGGCAACCTTCCGATTTGATTATTATTGCGGCTAGACCAGGTATGGGTAAGACAGCATTCGTACTTTCGATGGCTCGTAATATGGCGATAGATTTTGGTCATCCTGTAGCATTGTTTTCTCTTGAGATGTCTTCAGTTCAGTTAATTACACGTTTAATATCTTCAGAAACTGGTTTGTCTTCTGAAAAATTAAGAACTGGTAAGTTAGAAAAACACGAATGGGAACAACTTTCTGTGAAAGTAAAAGATTTAGAAAAAGCGCCTTTATATATTGATGATACTCCATCGTTATCAATTTTCGATTTACGTGCCAAAGCAAGACGTTTAGCATCGCAACACGGAATAAAAATGATTATTGTAGATTACCTTCAATTGATGACCGCTGGAGGAAACGGTAAAGGTGGCGGAAATCGTGAGCAAGAAATTTCTACAATTTCTAGAAACTTAAAAGCATTAGCTAAAGAACTTGAAGTTCCGGTTATTGCACTTTCTCAATTATCTCGTGCTGTAGAAACGCGTGGTTCTAGTAAAAGACCTTTGCTTTCTGACCTTCGTGAATCGGGTGCGATTGAGCAAGATGCCGATATTGTATCGTTTATCTATCGTCCAGAATATTATAAAATTGATGAGTGGGACGATGATGAGCAATCTCCAACTGCAGGTCAAGCCGAATTTATAATTGCAAAGCACAGAAACGGTTCATTAGAAAATATTCGATTAAAATTCATCGGAAATCTTGGTAAGTTTGATAATCTTGAAGAATATGGTGGCGGTTTTGACGATTTACCATCTAAAATGAATTTAGGAGATGACAATCCTTTTTTTACAAAAAACCTTCCATCACCAAATGAAGCTTTTGGAAGTAGTTCCAACTCCAATGATGACGATAGTGATGTTCCTTTTTAAAAATATAAAATCCCAAGAAATTGGGATTTTTTTTTTAGTATAAAAACACGTAGTTTTACGTGGTTGTATGTCTCAATAATACTTTAAATTTACCGCAAATATTTACAGGTTCAAACTAGATGAGAGATTTTCAACTTAGCGAGTCACAAATAATTGAAATAATAGAAGTTATTTTTACAGCTTGTTTATGCTTTGCATTTTTAATAATACTGATCTTTCATTATTATAGAAACAAATATTTAACCCTAACCAAATAACAAACCATGTCACAAAACACAATTACTTTAGCACAAGCTCAGCAATGGGCTAAAAATTGGCGAGACAATCCAAACCCAAGTGTTATTGCTTTTTTAATTCCAGAAGTTGATCTTACCCAAGTTATTGCAGAAAAAGAAACAGTTAACGTTAGAACTTATTTAGGTATTGATGATGAAAATAACTGTAAATTAATGATTGTTGGTGTTGATGAAAGTGGTAATGATTTAATTGACGATGCTAAAGGTCAGTACATTTATGATATGTCTTCTGCTTGTAAACCTGATTGTGATGTCAATAGTCCGTTATTTAATATTTAATAAATAAAGATGTTTTATATATTAAGAACTATTTCATTCATACTATTAATGTTAAATTTTATACTTTTTCTTTCTCAATTTAAAAAAGAAAATAAATCGTATAAAATTTATGCCATTTATTTAGGCGCGATGCTTTTAAATGAAATTTTAATAAGGGTAGTTGTAATTTATGGATATCAAAATTTGATTTTTTCGCACACTTATTTTACGGGACAATTTATTCTATTAAGTTTATTTTATTTACAGTTACTGAAAGAAAATTATCAGAAGAAGATTGTAAAATTTAATTTGTTTTTTATTCCATCTATTTTAGTAGTAAATTTTTTAATTTTCCCAGAGCAATTACACGAGTTTTGTATGATTGAAATACTGTTAACTTCACTAGCTATTATAAGTTATAGTACTATTTATTTTTACAATATGTTGTCTAATAAAAAAGAGTTTTATTTAATAAATTGTGGAATTCTAATCTACTTATTTGGAAGTACAGTTACTTTTTTACCAAGAAATTTGCATATTACTTATGGTAAAAGTTTTGATACGGTATTAAGTACATTAAACATAGTGTTGTACATAGTATATCTAGTTTTTATTTTTTTAGAATGGCGACAAATTAAAACAAGAAGTAAAGGATGAGAAAAATTATCGGCACCATTGAAGGTAATAGCGTTGACATTTATGTTGTTGTAGGATATTTATTCATTGCGTTCTTGTTAATGGCTGGAGTTTTAATTTTGTTTTTTTATTTTTCAAGAAAAAAAATTATTCAAAAGGAAATCGAAAAGAAAAATCTAGAAATTAACCATCAAAAAGAACTTTTACGATCAGTAATTCTTACTCAGGAAGCCGAAAGAAAACGTATTGCTCAAGACCTACATGACGATATTAGTTCAAAATTAAACGTAGTTTCTTTAAATACACATCTTTTAAAAACTCCAAATTTATCAGATGATGAAATTCAAGAAATAACCGATAATATTACTGGATTGACTCAAAAAGCTTTAGAAAGTTCTAGAAGAATTGCACACGATTTATTACCACCAGTTTTAGAAAAGTTCGGATTAAATGCCGGAATTGAAGAGCTTATTGTTGAAGTCACTAGTAGCAAATTGGTAAAAGTGAATTATGAAAATAAATTAAAATTTCAATTTGAAGATACCGAGCGTCATTTGCATATTTTTAGAGTACTTCAAGAATTATTGAATAATTCGATGAGGCATGGTAAAGCAACCGAAGTTTCAATAAAATTTGATACAATCAATAATGTAGAAACTTGTACTTACAGCGACAACGGAAAAGGTTTTAATGCATCCAATAGAGAATCTCAAAGAGGATTAGGAATGAAAAACATTGAAAGTAGAATTAGTTTTTTAAACGGAACATTTTCAATGACTTCTAAAGTTAATGAAGGTGTAAAAGTAATTTTCACATTTTAGATATGAGTAAAACTATAAAAATTATATTGGCAGACGACGAGGAATTATTCCGAAAAGGAATCTATTTTCTCTTGCAACGTGAAAAAAATATCGAAATTGTCTTTGAAGCTTCCAACGGAAATGAAGTTATTGAGTACTTAAAAAAGACAGACAGTTACCCAGATATTATTTTGATGGATTTAAAAATGCCATTCGTTAGCGGAATTGATGCCACAAAAATCATCCATAAAGAATTTCCTGTCGTAAAAATTATTGCATTAACGAGTTACAATACCAAAGCATTTATTGCCAATATGATTAATGTTGGTGCGTCGTCTTATTTAGTAAAAAGTGCGACTCCAAAGGAAATGATTGAAACCATAAATAAAGTTGCACAAAAAGGATTTTACTATAATGAAGCCGTTTTGCAAGTTATTCAAGATGATATTATTGCGACTGACAAAAGTATGATCAATTTATTCGATCAAGAATATCTTACCGTTAGAGAAAAAGAGGTTTTGGAGCTGATCTGTATGCAATTTAGTACACATGAAATTGCCGAAAAATTAAGTATAAGTTCACGAACGGTAGAAGGACATCGAAATAATTTACTATTAAAAACCGAATCCAAGAACATCGCAGGTTTAGTAGTATACGCTATTCAAAAGAAAGTAGTTGTTTTAGATACCTTTTAAAGCAACTAGGATATTGTTGAAAAAACAAAAAAGATGTAAAGAATTGTATTAAAATTCTTTACATCTTTTTTTTATCAATTTAATAGGTTGTAGTTTTAACTAAAAATAAAATTTAATGATAATATCAAATACACAACTATCATTATTACAAATAGTGATAAACCTACTTTTTTTAATAAATTCATACTTTTAAAAGAGTTATTCATTTCA
>NZ_DQDX01000118.1:5998-9058 GCF_003525665.1 Flavobacterium sp. | reverse complement strand
ATTTATATTCATAATTAGTTTCTTTCTTAATTCAAATTTAAGTACTATTTTTTTCTCCCATACACGTAGTTTTACGTGTTTTTCAATTTTTTTTTTAAATTTTATTTTTAACAAATAATTATCTTTGATACTACTTTTTAAAAATATATCTTCGGATTTAATTTATTTGCTTAAAATGAAAAGTTTAAAACTAGTTTGTTTATTGTTTCTTTTGGTATGTGCATCGCCATTACGAGCCAATTTTATTCTTTTGCCAATGGATGAAGTTTCTCAAAAAAACCATCTAAAAGCCTATGGAATAACCTTTTGGTGTTTAGATAAGCAGTACAAAGCAAGTTGGTTACTTAACTATAGAGGAGGTTCTTTTTTATTGCCAGATGCACCCGAAATTAGAAAAGAATGCCAAATAAGAAATGTGAGTTTCGAAATCCTTTCTGATAGTGAAGCCAACCAAATTCTTGATGAAATTGCCTCTCCATCACAAAATATGGAAACCGTTGTTCTAGAAAAAGCGCCTAAAGTTGCCGTTTATACACCCAAAGGAAAGCAACCTTGGGACGACGCAGTTACAATGGTTTTGACCTATGCCGAAATTCCGTTTACTCCTATATATGATGAAGAAGTTCTTAATGATCAATTAATTTTATACGATTGGTTGCATTTACATCACGAAGATTTCTCAGGTCAATATGGTAAGTTTTTTGGTGCTTATAAAAATGCACCTTGGTACATTGAACAGAAAAAAGAAGCGGAAGCCTTAGCCAAAAAACTAGGATATTCTAAAGTTTCTGAAGAAAAATTAGCTGTCGCCAAAAAGATTAGAGACTTTGTAATTGGTGGCGGATTTATGTTTGCAATGTGCTCGGCAACCGATAGTTTTGATATTGCATTATCTGCAGAAGGCGTTGATATTTGCGAGCCAATGTTTGACGGTGACGAAAGTGAAGCCAATTATCAATCGAAAATTGATTATTCTAATACATTTGCTTTTAAGAATTTTGTATTGGAACGAAGACCAGAACGCTATGAGTTTTCAGATATTGATATGACTGATAAAAGAAGAATCCAATTTGAAAAAGATTACTTTACATTGATGGAATTCTCAGCAAAATGGGATGTAATTCCGAGTATGTTGTGCCAAAATCATACGCAATTGGTGAAAGGATTTATGGGACAAACGACTTCATTTGAAAGAGAATTGATAAAATCGAACGTACTTGTTTTGGGTGAAAATCAAATAAACGAGGAGGCGCGGTACATTCATGGACAAAAAGGAAAAGGATTTTTCACTTTTTATGGTGGTCATGATCCAGAAGATTACAGACATCAAGTAGGAGATGAGCCAACTGTTTTGGACTTACATCCAAATTCTCCTGGTTTTAGACTTATATTGAATAATGTATTGTTTCCTGCAGCAAGAAAGAAGAAACAGAAAACTTAAAAAAAATGCTTATTTCCGTTACAATTAGTTTAATTGGTCTCTTCCTTTTATTTATTAACAGTGTCTTGTTTTTTAGTTCTAGAAAAAATAAAGATATCGTTTACAGATATATCATGTATTATTTAATGATTCAATTTGCTGTTGAATTATGCTGTAATATAATTGGTATTCTATATCCAAATGAAAATTTTTTTCTATCTCATTATTATTTTGTGATACAATTTATAATGTTGAGTTTATTCTTCTTTCAGCTTTTTAAAAACAAATTATTAAAGAATTTAGTTTACATTAATTTAGGAATAGTAGTGCTTATATTGGCTTTTCAATATTATAAGACTCCTTCATTGTATTGGAAATTTAATAATTTTGAAATTGGGACAACATCAATTCTTTTAATTTTATATTCCATCGTTTACTTCTATGAAAATCTAAAAGAATCTTATAAGTATCATTTCTTTTGTTCTGGATTGACCTTCTATTTAATGAGCAGTTGTTTGATTTTTTTAACAGGGAATACACAATTAGTTTTTATGACCGAACCGTTTTATCTCGATATTTGGATTTTTAACTCGTTGTTTTTTATTCTATTTCAAATACTCATTTACAAAGAGTGGCAGTTTTTAGTCAAAAAAGAAAAACAGATAGAATCATATTAAGGTTCGTCACATTCTTCTGTTGTTGAAATAAATAATTTTTTATATTCCTGATACATAATTTCGGTATTTTCTAACTCTTTACATTCTTTGCAAGATTTAATAGCATTGTTATTCCAACCAAAAGAAAACAATTCCATTTTTGCATATTCCATGCATTGTTGTGAGTTCAACCTACTTTGAAATTTTTGTTCCACATAATCAGGTGAAGCATTATCAGCTTTTTGCTCTTCGTTTAATTTTTTCCAAGCAGAAACCATTTTTAAACTATCGCCAGAAACCAATGCGTCAACATATACTTTTGCTTTCGGATTATAGGAAGTATTTTTTAAAAGAGATAGATTTGAATAAGCAGAAAAAGCCAATTTTTCATGTTCATAAAACGATTGTAATTCCTGAAGTTTTAGTTTTTTCAAATTGTTCCAATAAGGTAAATTGACTATTTCTAAGTTTTCAAGTTCTGCTTTTCTTTGAGCATATTTTTCTTCCAAAACTTCAATTGGCTCTGTTTTATCTTCCAATTTAAAAACTGGATAACCATCAAAATCAATATAGCCACTTGTGCCAAACCAAAGAAGATGTGTGTCTTTTAATTGTTTTTTAGTATATTTTGATGTATCAAATTTACTATTCATTGCGCATAATTCTGTGTACCAATTAATAGTATCAGTAGCAGTTTCAGGTGTTAGTTCTTCTGTAACTGAAATTGATTTCTCCTCAGATTGACTTTCTTTTTTACAAGAAATAATGCTCATTGTGAATAAAATCGAAAGTAGAGTTATAATGCTTTTCTTCATTGTTTTTTTTGTAAAAGTATTATAAAAAAGGAAAATCCCAAACTCCAGAAGTATTGGAATTTGGGATTTTATGGTAGTAGTTCAAAGTTATTTTCATTGATATATTTTGAAAATTTAGTTTTGAACGTTTTGGTATATTGTATAAGTAATTGATTTATAAATATTTATT
>NZ_DQDX01000118.1:0-5892 GCF_003525665.1 Flavobacterium sp. | reverse complement strand
TAATTTAGCACTAAACCCACTATTTTCCAAACTGCTATTGTGTGCTGTTTTTATTGAAGTCCTTTAAAAAAGTTCCAAACTTCTTCAGCATATTCTATATCTCTATTTTGAACTCCACTTGCAGGTGAAGAATTGGTATAAACGGTCTTACTTGGCACAGCGTGACCAGCGTTATTTAGAACAAAATAAATCAATGGTTTTGCACCACTGTAAATTCTTTTTTCTACGTTGCCAGCATCTGTTGTATTCAAATTAAAAGTTGATATGGTTGGATTAATATTTTGTAAACCGTTTCTTTGTAACCAATAATCTAAGGTTGCAGTTTGAGATATTACTTTTCCTCGATTACAATTGCCTCCAATATTAGCAACACAACCACCATTTGCAGGCATTGCAGGATCACTTGTTCCGTGAGTTATCAAGATTGGTAATGGTAGATTAGAGCCATTTGTACAAAGCCCGCTTTCTGGAAACTCTGGTAAATTCCCACTTGAAACAGCTATAGCTTTGATAGTTTCAGGAGATTGAAAAGCATAGGAATAGGTCATTAAAGCACCATTACTTGTCCCTGTTAAATACATTTTGTTTGAATTAATATTTAACTCTGAGATTAATTTTGAATTTAACTGATACAAAAAGGAAATGTCGTCACCTTGACTTCCAGATATATCATCACTTCTACAATCATTCCATCCAGGATTTCCTTGAATGTCGAGTGAACCTTCTGGATAGACTACTAAAAACTTTTCATTGTCTGCAATTGTTCGAAAAACGGATAATGGGTGAGTACCAATTTCTGAAACTCCAACACCAAGTCCACCGCCACCGTGTAAAACTGTTACAACGGCATTTACAGTTGTCATTCCTAGTGGTCTATAAACTAAATATTTTCTGGTAATGTTGTTAATTGTTATATAATTTGTTGTCAAACCTTCTTGGTATGGAATAACATTAGGATTTGAAGGATTTTGATTGTCGTCATCCTTGTTACAACCAAGGGTAAAAATCACGACAAATAATAAAAATGTTCTAATCATATTTTGTTTATTTTGATAGTTATACTTCGTTAGATATTATTTTCATTGAAAGGTTTAATCTTCGCACGCTATTTTTTAAAATAGCACACAACTTGAATTTATGTATGATAAATTCAATTCATTTAACAAGTATAACAAAAAGCGATAACGACTTCATGTTTAATTTTCAATAAAAAATCCCAAACTCCATAAGAATTGGAATTTGGGATTTTAAATTTTGGAATTTGAAACTACTTATTGTTTTCTATAATATAATTCAAAACTTTAGTCATCAAATGCACTCTATCTTTTCCAATAACATTGTGTTTGTGCATTGGATAAGGGAAATAATCTACTTGTTTTCCAGCTTCAACAAACTTTTTAACTAATGATAAATTGTGTTGTTCTACCACAACATCATCGTTTGTACCATGAATTAAAAGTAATTTTCCTTTTAAATCTTTCACATAAGTTAGTAAACTTGATTCTTCAAAACCTTTAGCATTTTCTGCTGGAGTATCCATATAACGCTCGCCGTACATGGCTTCATACCATTTCCAATCTACAACTGGTCCACCAGCAACACCAACTTTAAAAGCATCTGGTTTTCTTAGCATTAAGGAATTGGTCATAAATCCACCATAACTCCAACCGTGAACGGCAAGACGATTTCCATCAACATAAGGTAATGATTTCAAGTATTCTACACCTTTTATTTGGTCATCAACTTCGTTAGTTCCGCATTTTCCATGAATCACACTTTCAAATGCAAATCCGCGATTGTCAGAACCACGATTGTCAACAGTAAATACTAAATAACCTTGTTCTGCCATCCAATACATCCATAAATTCGCTCCATCTAAATAGGAATTTGTAATCATTTGAGCATGTGGTCCGCCATAAACATAAACCATTACTGGATATTTTTTAGTTGGATCAAAATTACTTGGCTTAATTAATCTTGTATATAAATCGGTTGTTCCATCGGCAGCTTTGATAGTTTTAATTTCAGCCGAACCCATTTCGTAACCTTCGTATTTATTTTTGCTTTCTAATAAAGTGGTAGCTTTTAAATTTTTATCATACAAAATTGATTTTGATGGAGTAGAATGGTTAGAATATTCATCAAAAAACCAATTCCCATCTGATGAAATTGAAACGTTGTGAACGCCTTCGTCTTTGGTAATCAAGGTTTGTTTTCCTTTTAAATCTACTTTATAAACCAACATATTCGTCGGATTTGGTCCAGTTGCTTTAAAATAAATTTCGGTTCCAGCAGGATTTGCTCCAATGATTTCTCTAGTAACAAATTTATTATTGGTCAATTGTTTGATTAATTTACCATCAATTGTATAATAATATAAGTTCTGAAAACCATCTTTTTCACTGTGCCAAACAAAATTATTAGATTTTTCGCTTGGGAAAAAAGCATCATGTTCTGGTTCTACCCATTTTGGATTCGTTTCATTTAATAAAGTTTTGATGAATTTACCAGAATTGGCATCGTATAAATTCAAACACATATCATTCTGACCACGATTTAATTCAGCAATTAAGATGAATTTTTCATCTGGTGTCCATGAAAGGTTTGTTAAATAATCATCCGAATTATTTCTTGGAGCAATAAAAACCGTTTTTCCAGTAGCAAGATTGTAAATTCCAACCTTTGGTTTTTCCGATTTTTGACCTATCATTGGATATTTTATTGAAACCAATTTTCCTGGAGTTTCATTTACATCTAATAGTGGATAATCGGCAACATCGGTTTCGTCTTTTTGGTAAAAAGCTAAAAAAGAAGATTTCGGCGACCAGAAAATTCCACCCGAAATTCCGAATTCACTTCTAGAAATAGTTTGTCCCGAAACGATATTTTTATCAGAATTAGAAGTAACTGCAATTTTTTCTTTATTCTTATTTAAGATGTATAAATTGTTTCCTTCAGTAAAAGCAAGGTTTTGATTGGCTTTATCAAAGGTTAGATTCTCTGAATTTTCAACCGCATCTTGAATTTTTGCGCCAGATTTTGAAGTAAGCGAATACGTATAATAATTTCCATTTTCAGAAACTATGATTGTTGTAGCATCAATCCATTGCAATCCGAAGAAATTTCTCAATTTTGTTCCCAATGCCGAATTGATTTCTGCAAGAGTAACTAATTCGGATGTTTTTTTATCAGATGTTGTAGCAGTTACCATTTTGCTCCATCCATCGGTATAATAAACGTATTTGTTGGAGTTAGGAATCCATTGAAAACCAGTTAATCTATCGGCTCCAAATTTTCTTCCTTGTTGTAAAACGCCGTCTTCTAATGTGATTTTCTTTAATTGCGCTTGCGATGTAAAGGCAAGGAATAAACTAAAGAAAACAATAATTTTTTTGTTCATAAATACTATTTGTTTGTTATTGTAAAGGTATAAAAAAAGGATAATGATTAGTTAGACTATTATCATTATCCTTTGTTACAAGTTTTGTAGTGCGTTATGTTTTTTTACAACAACCATCAAGATTTTCATAGGCAGTTGCATCAGCCACTACTTCATCGGCATCGTATCCTAATTTAGAAATGGAGTTTTTTATGTTTTCTATATTTGTTTTCTTACCATTGTAATAAACCGTGATAGTCATTTTTTCGGCATCAAGTTCATACATTTTCACGCCTTTAATCTTAAGCATATTGTCTTTAAAATTCAACCCACACGTTTCACATTCTTTACAATGATCACAGTAGATATTAGTTTTAATAACTGCTTTTTCATTCTTTTTACCATTTTGGGCCAAAGTAGCAAGTGAAAGAAATAAGCTAAGTAAAACAATAAGTTGTCTGTTCATAATTACTATTTGTTTGTTATTGTAAAGGTATAAAAAAAGGATAATGATTGGTTAGACTAGTATCATTATCCTTTGTTACATGTTTTGTAAATTATAAAACTAAGTATAAAACTCGAACCTCGAAACTCGAAACTCGAAACTAAATTTAATCTTCTTCAATTTCAAATTCGGCATCTTTCTCCCAAATTTCCATTTCGCATGGCTTGCAATTGAATTTTAGTTTGTATTCCAATTCGCCTTGTTTCAATACTAATGGTTCTTTTAACTTAGTTTCCATCGTATCTTTATGATATTTTGGACATTTCTCTAATTCGTATTTAATACAATATTTGGTAGTCATCACACGAGATTTTCCTGGATCCCATTGCAATTCGAATGCTTTTTCAATTTCGGTTACACCATGTCTTTCATAGAATTTACGAGCCACTTTATTAGCAACATTATACGTAAAATCCAATTTACTTTCTGGATAAGGATGCGATGTTTTTACAATTTGATGTTCATGACGAACGTAATTTGCCAAACGAATTTCAGATAATTGTTCGTAAACCGTTCTACGCATTTCATTGATTTTAGAAATAGGAAGAAACCAATTTTGTGAAAATACCACATCAATTTCATCAGCTGTATAAGGTGTAAAACCAGTTTTAGCTAAATTTATTTTGAAATTTTCTTCTATTGATTCGTTATTTTTGGTAGTTTCCTTCGGATGAACTAAAGTTACCGTACTTACATTTCCATCTTCATCGGTTGCCATTAATTGAAATCCGTCTTCGGTTTCAGATAATAATAAAGTAGTGCTAATTTTTCGAACTGCACTATCTTCACGTTCTACGATTTTGATAAAAGCAGCATCATTATTTCTGTAAATGAATGTTCCTTCTTTGATTTCCTTTAAAACATTTGGAAAAACAAATCCGTTTTCGGCTCTATTTACATAAATTCCATCGGCTTCGTTGTTCTCGTTGATGAAACAAAGTCCGTCACCATTGTTTAATAAATGACCGTTTTCAATTTCATACGAATTTCCAACCGTTTGAATTAGTTTACCTATATATTGACCTTTCGATTTTGGGCTTTCCCAAGAACCGATGGCTTGGTGTCTTTCGTTTACAAAATAATCGGTATAACCACGATTGAAACTTCTGTCTAGCGAAGAATCAAAAGTATAAGTACATTTTCCAGACGAAGCTTTGGAGTATTTAGTACTATTTTCATCTAAAAATGCATCTAATTTCTGACGTAAATACGACACGTTGTTTTTTACATAGACAATGTCTTTCAAGCGTCCTTCAATTTTAAAGGAAACAATTCCAGCTTCAATTAAATTCGGAATTTGATCCGATACATCGAAGTCTTTTATAGAAAGTAAGTGACTGTTTTTGATTAAAGTATCGCCGTGTCCATCAATTAAATTGTAAGGTAAACGGCAGTTTTGAGCACACGAACCACGATTGGCAGAACGTTCGCCATTGGCAACACTCATATAGCAATTTCCGCTAAAGGAAACGCACAATGCACCAGTTACAAAGAATTCCAATTCCACATCACTAGCTTCACTGATTTCTTTTATTTGATGCAAATTCAACTCACGTGCCAAAACAACACGTTTAATTCCGGCATCTTTTAGGAATTTGATTTTATCCGCATCACGGTTATTGGCTTGCGTACTTGCGTGAAGGACAATAGGAGGCAACTCCATTTCCATAATCGCCATATCTTGAACGATAAGTGCATCAACACCAATGTCATACAACTGATAAATCATTTTTCGACACGTTTCTAGTTCGTTATCATATAATATAGTATTGATAACTACAAAAACTTGGGCGTTAAATAGGTGTGCATATTTTACTAAATCTGCCACATCTTCAATAGAATTGTTGGCATTAGAACGCGCTCCAAATTGTGGTGCACCAATATAAACCGCATCGGCACCGGCATTTATTGCAGCCATACCGTGAATTAAATCTTTTGCAGGAGCGAGTATTTCTATTTTTTTCTTCATCAAATTTTCCTTAAATAAAAGTGTGCAAAGGTCTTATAT
>NZ_DQDX01000052.1 GCF_003525665.1 Flavobacterium sp. | reverse complement strand
CTGGTCTAAAATCGTGTCCCCATTCTGAAATACAATGCGCTTCATCGATTGCGACAAACGAAATTTTAACGCTTTGAAGAAATTCTACATATTCATCTTTGGTTAATGATTCGGGCGCAACATATAATAATTTAGTAATTCCAGAAACGATGTCTTTTTTAACCTGATTAATTTCGGTTTTTGTTAAAGACGAATTTAATACGTGAGCAACTCCATCATTTGTGGAAACACTTCTAATAGCATCAACTTGATTTTTCATCAATGCAATTAACGGAGAAACAACAATTGCTGTTCCTTCTTGAACTAAAGAAGGTAATTGGTAACACAATGATTTTCCGCCACCTGTGGGCATAATCACAAAAGTATTTTCTTTTGCTAAAATACTTTTTATAACGCGTTCCTGTAAACCTTTGAATTGGCTAAAGCCAAAATATTTTTTTAATTCTTTGTGTATGTCAATTTCGTTTGAATTCATTCTGACTTAATGGGATTTTTACATAAATTTGCAACCATAAATATACGAATTTCTTTTATTCACACAAATTTTATAACAAAACAATTTTGATAACAAGAGAAAATATAATAACTGCAGCTAAAAAAACGATAGTCTCTGAAAGCCAATCCATTGCAAAACTGACTGATTTTATTGATGATGTCTTTGTAAATGCCGTTCAAGAAATATACAATTCTAAAGGTAGATTAATTGTAACCGGAATTGGAAAAAGTGCCATTATCGCTCAAAAAATAGTTGCTACTTTAAATTCAACCGGAACGCCTTCGATGTTTTTACATGCTTCTGAAGCAATTCATGGCGATTTAGGAATGGTTCAAGATGGCGATGCTGTAATTTGCATTTCTAAAAGTGGAAATAGTCCAGAGATTAAAGTTTTGGTTCCGTTATTAAAACGATTCGGAAATAAATTAATTGCCATTACAGGAAATGTTACTTCATTTTTAGGCAAAGAAGCGCATTATACTTTAAATACGTATGTAGAAAGTGAAGCTTGCAGAAATAATTTAGCACCAACAAACAGTACAACAGCGCAATTAGTTATGGGCGATGCCATTGCAGTTTGCCTTATGGAAATGCGCGATTTCAAACCCGAAGATTTTGCTAAATACCATCCTGGTGGCGCATTGGGTAAAAAATTATTGTTGCGTGTTCAAGACATGCTCGATGCTACAAGAAAACCATTTGTAAATCCGGATTCTAGTATAAAAAATGTTATTGTTGAAATTTCTGAAAAACGACTTGGTGTTGCAGCAGTTATTGAAAATGATAAAGTGGTCGGAATTATTACCGATGGTGACATTAGAAGAATGTTGAATAAAACTGAAACCATTACGGGTTTGGTTGCCAAAGATATTATGACCGTTCATCCTAAAACAATAAAATCGACTGATATGGTTGTTGATGCGCTAAATATTCTTGAAGATTTTTCGATAACACAATTGGTTGTTGTGGATAATGGCGAATATAAAGGAGTAATTCATTTGCACGATATTTTAAAAGAAGGAATAGTATAATGACAGAAAAAACAATAAAAGAAATGTCATTTTTAGACCATCTTGAAGAATTGAGATGGGTTTTAGTGCGCTGCTCGGCAGGAATTTTGGTAATGGGAATTGTTGCTTACTTCTTTGCTGATTCTATTTTTGACACCATCATCTTCGGTCCAACTAAAACCGATTTTGTTACCTATCGATTTTTTTGTGATGCATCCAATTATTTAGGATTTGCCGAAAACATTTGTGTTACCGAACTACCATTCAAGATCATAAACACGCAGATGGAAGGACAAGTAAATATATTTGTTTGGATCTGTATTATGGCAGGTTTCATTATGGCTTTTCCGTATATTTTGTGGCAATTCTGGAAATTTATTAGTCCGGCTTTGTATGAAAAAGAGAAAAAAAACGCGACATTATTCATAACTGTCGCTTCTATATTATTTTTTCTTGGAGTTACTTTTGGTTACTTTGTCATCGTTCCAATGTCGGTAAATTTCCTTGCAACCTTTCATATCAGTAGCGTTGTAGAAAATAATTTCACAATCGATTCCTATATAAGTATGGTAAAAACATCAGTGATTGCCTGCGGATTGTTTTTCGAATTACCTATTATCATTTATTTTCTTACCAAATTAGGATTAGTTACACCAACATTTTTAAGAAATAATAGAAAATACACTATTGTAATCGTTTTAATTGTAGCCGCAATTATAACGCCACCCGATGTTGTAAGTCAGATTACAGTATCCATTCCAATGTTAATAATTTACGAAGCCAGTATTTTTATATCGGCCATAGTAGTAAAAAATAAATTAAAAAATGAGCCAGCAAGTTAAAGAATTCAACGAATATCGTTCTAAAATGAACGAAAAATTATTAGCAGATAACAATAAAATTGTAAAACGTATCTTCAATTTAGATACTAATGCCTATGCCGAAGGTGCGCTTGATGTAAAAACCAAAGAGCTTTTAGGATTAGTTGCTTCAACTGTTTTACGTTGTGATGATTGCGTAAAATACCATTTAGAAACTTCGTACAAAGAAGGTGTTACTAAAGAAGAAATGATGGAAGCTATGGGAATTGCAACTCTTGTTGGAGGAACAATTGTGATTCCGCATTTAAGAAGAGCTTACGAGTTTTGGGAAGAATTAGAAGAAGGTGCTGAGTAATCAGATTTCAGTTGGCAGATTCCAAAATTGCAACTAAAGTATTGTTAATTATTACGTAGATAAAAACGTTTATTTGTTTATTTGTGATGGTATTCAATTCGATACAATACTTTTAAACTCATAAACTTCTAAACTCATAAACTAAAACATGAAATTAAGAGCCGAAAATTTAGTTAAAACCTACAAAGGAAGAAGCGTTGTAAAAGGCATTTCTGTAGAAGTAAATCAAGGAGAAATCGTTGGATTACTTGGTCCAAATGGTGCCGGAAAAACAACTTCGTTCTATATGATTGTAGGATTGGTAAAACCAAATTCGGGAAATATTTTTCTTGATGACATGAATATTACCGATTATCCGATGTACAAACGTGCTCAAAACGGCATTGGATATTTGGCTCAAGAAGCATCCGTTTTTAGAAAATTGAGTATTGAAGATAACATTTTAAGTGTTTTGCAACTAACCAAATTATCTAAAGCTGAACAAGAAGCTAAGATGGAAAGTTTAATACACGAATTCGGATTGGAACACATTAGAACCAATCGTGGTGATTTACTTTCTGGTGGTGAACGAAGAAGAACTGAAATCGCTCGTGCGCTTGCAACCGATCCAAAATTTATTTTACTAGACGAACCTTTTGCCGGAGTTGACCCAGTGGCAGTTGAAGATATTCAGCGAATTGTTGCTCAACTAAAAAACAAGAACATCGGAATCTTGATTACCGATCACAACGTTCAAGAAACTTTAGCCATCACCGATAAAACCTACTTAATGTTTGAAGGTGGAATTCTAAAGGCTGGAAAACCAGAAGAATTAGTAGAAGACGAAATGGTAAGAAGAGTTTATTTGGGTCAGAACTTTGAACTTCGTAAAACCAAAATCGATTTTAACGTACCAAAAGTAGATTTAGATTTATAAATTGCTATATTTGATTATGTTTTCTATAGACCAACATAAAAAAATGATTGATTTGCTTTGTGAAACACACAAGGTTGATAAACTATATTTATTTGGTTCGGCTACAAATGAAACATTTAATAACGAAAGTGATATTGACTTATTAGTAAAATTTAAATCGTTTGACTTAAAAGATTATTTTATAAATTATTTAGATTTAAAAGCTGTCTCTTATA
>NZ_DQDX01000036.1:60170-63463 GCF_003525665.1 Flavobacterium sp. | reverse complement strand
GTCTGATGCTACAACTTATAAAGCATCATTCAATCGACCAAATTTATTTTACGAAGTACGTACCAAAACCAAAAATATTGAAGCCGATATCATTCGTTTTATCAAACAAAATAAAGGTAAATCGGGAATTATTTATTGCTTAAGTCGTAAAAAAGTAGAAGAAATTGCGCAAGTTTTACAAGTAAACGGAATTAGCGCTGTTCCTTATCACGCTGGTTTAGATGCCAAAACGAGAGCAAAACATCAAGACATGTTTCTTATGGAAGATGTAGATGTTGTTGTAGCAACAATCGCATTCGGAATGGGAATTGATAAGCCAGACGTTCGTTTTGTAATTCACCACGACATTCCAAAATCATTAGAAAGTTATTACCAAGAAACAGGTCGCGCTGGTCGTGATGGTGGCGAAGGTCATTGTTTGGCTTACTATTCTTATAAAGATGTAGAAAAGTTAGAAAAATTCATGTCGGGTAAACCAGTTGCCGAACAAGAAATTGGCTATGCCTTACTTCAAGAAGTGGTTGCTTATGCTGAAACTTCTATTTCTAGACGTAAATTTTTATTACATTATTTTGGTGAAGAATTCGATAGCGAAACAGGCGAAGGTGCCGATATGGATGATAACGTTCGCAATCCAAAAGCGAAAGTCGAAGCTAAAGATAATGTCAAAAAATTATTGGAAGTTGTTCGCGATACCAAATATTTATACAAATCCAAAGAAATTGTATTTACCTTAATAGGAAGAGTCAATGCTACTATAAAAGCACACCGAACTGATACTCAGAATTTCTTCGGATGCGGAAAAGACCAAGAAGAACGCTATTGGATGGCATTAATTCGTCAGGTTTTAGTAGACGGAATGCTTACAAAAGATATTGAAACTTACGGAATTTTAAAAGTATCAGATAAAGGACACGATTTTATTAAAAATCCGCAGTCGTTTATGATGTCTGAAGACCATGAATACAATGAAGCAGAAGACGATGCAATAGTTACAGCAGCAAAATCATCTGGAACTGCAGATGAAGCTTTGATGGCAATGTTGCGTGATTTACGTAAAAAAGTTGCCAAAAAACTAGGCGTTCCACCATTTGTTGTGTTTCAAGATCCATCATTAGAAGATATGGCTTTGAAATATCCTATAACCATGGATGAATTAATTAATATTCATGGCGTTGGCGAAGGAAAAGCTAAAAAATACGGAAAAGAATTTGTTGAATTAATCAATAGATATGTAGAAGATAACGATATTATTCGTCCAGATGATTTGGTTGTAAAATCTACCGGAGCTAACTCTGCCAATAAATTGTACATCATCCAAAATATTGATAGAAAATTATCCTTAGAAGATATTGCCAAAGCTAAAGGTATGAATATGGATGCTTTGCTTAAAGAAATGGAGCAAATCGTTTATGCTGGAACCAAATTAAATATAAGCTATTGGATTAATGAAATGCTCGATGAAGACCAACAAGAAGAAATTCACGACTATTTTATGGATTCTCAAACCGATAAAATTGAAGATGCCTTAAAAGAATTTGATGGCGATTACGACATTGAAGAACTTAGATTAATGCGAATTAAATTCATCAGTGAAGTAGCTAACTAAAGTAAAATTCCAATTTTTTAAATTCCAATAGTATGTTTATTGGAATTTGGAATTTTATTTTTGGAATTTAAACAGTATAAAGTTCTCCTCGATGTGGCTTCAAAGCATCACGTACCTGAATCATAATTTCGTCGGTAACTACCATGAATGCGATAGCGTACATTTCGTTATAAACTTCAAATCCAGTGATTTCTATGGGTAATTTCTCAATGGCGATGTATTCTTTCAAATGAATTTCATGATGTTGCGCCGTTTTCTCAGATGCTGGTCCACGGAAATCCCAAATAAGTTTTATTTTTCTTGACATTTTAGATTCTTTCTAACTAAGGTTAATTTTAAAAAATTCGTGTAATTTCAACCAACATAATTTCGAGAAATTCGTGTCAAATTTTTTAATTAAAGTTGTTGTTCTCGTGCAAAATTACAATAACAATTTTCAAATTACTATTTTTGTCAAAAATCTAATTATGCCTCGCGAAATTCAAACTCAAGTTGCACCCGAAGTTGCTCACAATGAATCATTGCTTAATGAACATGTTGCCAAGCTATTCAATACTTCTGTAAAGGAAATTCAAAAGGTTATTGTGCTAAAACGTTCCATTGATGCACGTCAAAAAGCTATAAAATTTAATATTAAAGCCGATGTTTTTTTTGTTGGAGAAGAATTTGTAGCTCAAAAAATAGCACTTCCAAATTATAAAGATGTTTCCAATGCGCAAGAAGTACTTGTAATTGGTGCTGGTCCAGCCGGATTATTTGCCGCTTTGCAGTTGATCGAATTAGGTTTGAAACCAATAGTTATCGAGCGTGGAAAAGACGTTCGTGGTCGTCGTCGCGATTTAAAAGCCATTAATGTCGATCATATTGTAAATGAAGATTCCAATTATTGTTTTGGTGAAGGTGGCGCAGGAACGTATTCTGACGGAAAATTATACACGCGTTCTAAAAAACGTGGTGATGTGGATAGAATCTTAAAATTATTAGTCGCTTTTGGAGCCTCTGATGATATTTTGGTTGAAGCACATCCGCACATTGGAACGAACAAATTACCACAAATCATTCAAGATATTCGTGAGAAAATTATAGAATTTGGCGGACAAGTTTTATTTGAAACTCGTGTCACCGATTTTATTGTAAAAAGCAATGAAATTCAAGGAGTTGTGCTTCAAAATGGCGATACAATTTCTTCTAATAAAGTTATTCTTGCCACAGGACATTCGGCTCGCGATATTTTTGAACTATTAGATAAAAAGAAAATTTTTATAGAAGCAAAACCGTTTGCATTAGGCGTTCGCGCAGAACATCCGCAGGAATTAATTGATAAAATTCAGTATTCGTGCGATTTTCGAGGTGACTATTTACCGCCATCGCCTTATTCTATTGTAAAACAAGTAAATGGTCGTGGTATGTATTCGTTTTGCATGTGTCCAGGTGGCGTAATTGCACCTTGTGCTACAAGTCCGGGTGAAGTTGTAACTAATGGTTGGTCGCCTTCTAAACGCGATCAAAGTACTGCCAATTCTGGAATTGTAGTCGAATTGAAATTGGAAGATTTCAAACCCTTTGCAAAATTTGGCGCTTTAGCCGGAATGGAATTTCAAAAATCAATTGAGCAAAAAGCATGGCATTTGGCAGGACAAACTCAGAAAGTTCCAGCCCAAAGAATGGTAGATTTTACTAAAAG
>NZ_DQDX01000036.1:45697-60010 GCF_003525665.1 Flavobacterium sp. | reverse complement strand
TACTAAAAGTAAGATTTCATCAGATATTCCAAAAACGTCTTATGTTCCAGGAACAACATCTGTAGAATTGGGACAAGTTTTTCCTGGTTTTCTAACTCAAATTATGAGAGAAGGATTTAATGAATTTGGCAAAACCATGCGCGGTTATATGACAAACGACGCCATTCTTCATGCTCCAGAAAGTAGAACTTCGTCGCCTGTGAGAATTCCGAGAGATAATGAAACCTTAGAACATGTTCAGATAAAAGGATTGTATCCTTGTGGAGAAGGCGCAGGTTATGCCGGTGGAATTATTTCTGCGGCTATTGACGGTGAAAAATGTGCTTTGAAAATCGCTGAGGTTTTAAAATAACTATTTAGTATGAAAAAATTCTTTTCTAAATTATTTAAGAATAAATCAACTGAAAATCAATCGTTACTTTCATTTGAAGTTTTGAATGAAATTTATTCTTATTTATATTACGAAAACCCAACGGTTAATTTCAAACTAAAAGGATTTTTTGACAAAATTTATATCAATCGCTATAATTTCCCAGAATCATTTGACAATCCAAAAAGTAAAAGCGAAATTAAAAGTTGTGGCTTTACCACAATTTATGATGTTTTGAATGAACTTTATGCAAAAATAAATATAGAACCAGTTTCCAAAGAGTTAATTGATGAAAATTATCCAGTAGATTTTATTCATATTCAATTTTACAGNNGAAATAATCGGAGTAAATTCTACTTCAAAAAATATTTTACAAAATTTTATCTTCTTTTTTTGTTGCGAAGAAGGAAGTTCAGAGACCAATGGATTCAGACTTTTGTATTCAAACAATCGTTATTTTACCTTTTTTATTAGAAATTTACTCGATACAAAATTTATAGAAAACAATATTCCTCAAAATGGTATTGAGCAAAAAGCATTCAAAGATTTCGAAACCGTATTAATTGGAATTTGTCACTATTTAAAAATTGAATTACCCGAAACCATTTCTGCAACAAATTTATTACCTGAAGAAGTAACCCAGAATCATTTCGAAGAGTTGTTAATTTTGATTACTCGACATAAAATTGATGAAAAAGTCATAAAAAAACAAGCCAAGAAGATGTTTGGCAAGTATAAAAAACGTTCAGAAGACGACAGCTTCTTTGAAGATAATTACAAATTTTTAGAAAATGTAAATTGCTGGAATAGCGACTGGAAATTTAATCCAGAAGATGCAGCATACTTTATTTCTGAAATGATTGAGCAAGATTTTACCTTTGAATATCCAGACGAAACTTACAGCCACGATTTGTTTCCATACATTCAAAAAGAATTAGCAAAATTGGAATTAGAACTAATGAGTTTTGACACACAAGGTGACAACTATTTGTTCTTTGTAGCCAACAAAAATGAAGTAAGCCAAATCATAGAACTTGCTCAAATTATAGATGTTAAAATTGATAGATTATAAGTTTTACTTCTTCAATCTATCTTTAAAAACCTTTTCAAATTTTTCAATTTTAGGCTGAATTACCATTTCACAATAAGGTTTGTTTTTATTGTTTTCGTAATAACCTTGGTGGTATTCTTCGGCTTTGTAGAATTTTTTTAATGGTTCAAGTGTTGTTACTATTTTATTAGAAAACACTTCAGAATTTAACTCCTTAATTAAATCTTGAGCAACTTTTTTCTCATTTTCATTTTTATAGAAAATTGCAGAACGGTATTGTGTTCCAACATCGGCACCTTGTCGGTTTAACGTTGTCGGATCGTGAACGGTGAAAAATACTTTGAAGATTTCATCCAAATTGGTTTTGGTTTTGTCGTAAGTAATTTCTACAACTTCTGCTGCACCCGTTCTTCCTGTGCAAACTTCCTCATAACTTGGGTTTTCAACTGTTCCTCCAGCATAACCAGAGTACACACTTTTTACACCATCTAGATTTTGATAAACGGCTTCCACGCACCAAAAACAACCACCACCAATTACTATAGTTTCGAAATCTCCTGAAGTTGAAACTACACCATCTGGAACAAAATCAAGTGAAATTGCATTCATACAATATCTTTTTCCAGTTGGCTCTGGACCATCATCAAATAAATGACCTAAATGACTGTCGCATCTTCCGCAAAGCGCCTCAATTCTTCGCATTCCATACGAATTATCATCTTTAAAAGTGATGCTTTCTTTGTTGTTTTGCTCAAAAAAACTTGGCCATCCACAACTGCTTACAAATTTTTGATCAGATTTAAATAATTTATTTCCGCAGGTTGCACAGTAATAAGTTCCTTTAGTTTCACTTTTCCACATGGTTCCAGTAAAAGCTCTTTCTGTATCGGCTTCACGAGCAACGGCATACAAGTCTGGAGATAGAATCTTCTTCCATTCGGCATTTGGGACATCTAATTTTTTTGTGTCGGTATTCGAGTAATACGGATTTTCAGGTTTGCTGATTACGTTTTCCATAGTATTAGTTTCTTTTTTTGATGCTTTTTTATTTGATTGTCCACAAGCTGTTAAGGTAAGCAAAGGAATCAGAAATAAAAAGGTGATTATTTTTCTCATAACAATTAAATTAATTGATGTACAAATTTACAATAGAAGTACGTTGCAAAATGTCTTACAGATTACAAATTGAGTGGTTTTAAGTAAAGTTTAACGCTTGTTGAAAATTTAAAAATTACTTAGCAATTCTTTTTTCGTATTTTTGACCATCATAAAAAATCTATGAAAGAAGAACAAGTAATTTTAGTCAACGAAAAAGACGAACCAATTGGTTTAATGAATAAATTGGAAGCACACGAAAAAGCAGTTTTGCATCGTGCCTTTTCGGTTTTTATATTGAATGATAAAAATGAAGTGATGTTGCAACAACGCGCTCATCATAAATACCATTCTCCTTTATTGTGGACCAATACTTGTTGCAGTCACCAACGTGCAGGAGAAACCAATATTGAAGCTGGTAAAAGAAGACTATTTGAAGAAATGGGTTTCCAATCGGAGCTTAAAGAACTTTTTCATTTTATTTACAAAGCACCTTTTGATAATGGTTTGACCGAACACGAACTCGATCACGTGATGATTGGATATTCTAATGAAGAACCCAACATCAATTGTGAAGAAGTAGAAAGTTGGAAATGGATGACCATTGAAGACATTAAAGATGATATGATTGCCAATCCTGATATATATACGGTTTGGTTCAAAATTATATTCGATGAATTTTATCATTATTTAGAAGATCATAAATTATAAAATAACAAATTCCAAATAACAAATTCCAAATAACAAATTCCAAATTCCAAATTTCAAAATATGAAAGTTACCGTTTCTAGAAAAGCACATTTCAACGCCGCACACCGATTGTTTCGAAAAGATTGGACCATGGAACAAAACGATTTGGTTTTTGGCAAATGCAATAATCCCAATTTTCACGGACATAATTATGAACTTATCGTTTCAGTTACTGGAGAAATCGATCAGGAAACTGGTTTTGTGATTGATGTAAAAATATTATCAGATTTGATAAAAGAGCATGTAGAAAATGCTTTCGATCATAAAAATTTAAATTTAGATGTTTCTGATTTTGCAGATTTAAATCCAACTGCCGAAAATATCGCGGTTGTAATTTGGAATAAACTTCGAAAATTTATTGATGCTGATAAAGAATTGGAAGTAGTTCTTTATGAAACTCCACGCAATTTTGTAACCTATAAAGGAAACTAAAATGGCACTAAAAGTAGGCGATAAGCTACCCAATTTTAAAGCAAAAGACACCAACGGAAATCTATTTGACAGCCAAGATTATATAGGGAAACAACCACTTGTGATTTATTTTTATCCAAAAGATGAAACTAAAGTTTGCACCGCTCAAGCCTGCAGTTTTAGGGATAATTATGAAGAATTTAAAGATCTAGGCGCAGAAATTATCGGAATTAGTGCTGATTCTGTTCAATCCCATGTAAAATTTAAAAGTAAATTTAATCTTCCTTTTATTTTACTAACTGATAATGACAAAAAACTTCGAAAATTATTTGGAGTAGAAAATGATTTTTTAATAATTCCGGGACGTCAAACTTTTGTAGTTGACAAAAATGGTTTGATTATTATGGTCTTTAATAGCATGTCAGGTACTATTCATATCGAAAAAGCTTTAAAAGTATTAAAAAAGTAAAATAATTATTCAACGATACTTTTAAACTGTTCAACGAAGTTGTTTGGTATTTGACAGATATTGACAAAATAATATATCCAATTTTTCGCATATTTGTACTTTAAATTTATCAAATGAAACTTTATCCATTACAATTTCAACCGATTCTTAAAGAAAGAATTTGGGGCGGAACAAAACTGAAAACGTATTTAAACAAACCTATTACTTCAGAAATTACTGGAGAAAGTTGGGAGATTTCTACTGTAGAAAATGATGTGAGTGTTATTGCAAATGGTTTTCACGAAGGAAAATCGTTGAACGAATTGATAAATGAATTTCCAGAAGCCGTTTTAGGAACAAAAGTCTACAGGCAATTTGGAAAACAATTCCCACTACTTTTTAAATACCTTGATGCTCGTGAGGATTTATCGATTCAAGTGCATCCACATGATGAATTAGCTAAGGAACGACACAGCTCCTTCGGTAAAACCGAAATGTGGTATGTAATGCAAGCCGACGATGATGCAAGATTGATTGTTGGTTTTAAAGAGAAATCTTCGCCAGATGAATATTTAAAAAGTTTAGAGGATAAAACGATAATCGATATTCTTGATACTAAAAATGTAAAAAAAGGAGACGTTTTCTTCTTAGAAACTGGAACCGTTCACGCCATTGGAGCAGGAACTGTAATTGCCGAAATCCAACAAACATCTGATATAACTTATAGAATTTACGATTTTGATAGAGTGGATGCGTCTGGAAACACACGTGAACTACATGTTGATTTAGCTTTGGATGCCATCAATTATGAAGTGGTCAATGCGGAAAAAAGCTACTTGAAAGTAGAAAATGAATCTAACGAAATTGTAAATTGTAAGTATTTTACAACGAATTTCATTCCGCTTGACGGAAATTTAGTTGTTGCTAAAAATAACGAGTCGTTCACTGTCTATATGTGCGTTGAAGGATTTTTTGATTTGAATTATAAAGGCGAACTGTTTCACTATAATACTGGAGACACACTATTAATTCCTGCAGAAATGACTGAATTTGAAATTTTAGGTAAAGCTTCGATATTAGAAATATACATTTCTTAACCTGAATTTGAAAGATTATGCGTAATTTTGCATCAAATTTTAAAAAATAAAAGAAAATGCCAAGCGTTAAAAATTTAAAAAAAGACATCAACTTCGTTTTAGGAGATATTATTGAAGCTGTTTATATTCACGAGATGACAAGCGAAGGAAAGCCAACAGAAGCTACCAATGCTGTTATAGATGAGGCAATTACATCTTTTGATGCTTTAATCGTTAAGGTTAATGCTAAAAATGTTGAAAATAAGAAAGCACATTTCAAGCAAATTAATGCAGAATTGGAACAAACTGCTAGTCAGTTGGTTGCTAAAATCAATGCACTTTAATTAAAAAAAATCATTAAAAAAGTGTAAAAAAGTTTTGGAGATTTAAAAATCGATATTATATTTGCACCAGAAATGAGACCGGCCAGCGTAGCTCAGTTGGCTAGAGCAGCTGATTTGTAATCAGCAGGTCGTGGGTTCGAGTCCCTCCGCCGGCTCTTCGTAAAACCATCACAGCAATGTGGTGGTTTTTTTATTTGCTAAAATTTGAAAGCAAAAAAAAAGACCTCAATTTGAAGTCTTTTTTTAATGTATTTTGATAAATTCGAATTATTTCTCGGTAGCTTTTCTTTCTTTGATTAAAGCGTCTAATTTCTTTCCGTAAATCGATTTTGAAACCTTAGGCGTTAATGATTTCTGAATTGTGTCTAGATACTTCAAATTGATATCATAAATTTCTGCTAAAGCTAAATAAGGTGCAACTTCAGAATCTTTATGATTCACCGCAAAGTTGGTTGTAAACAAATACTTTTTCTTTAATAAGTTTTCTTGCTGTGTGTTGATGGTTACTACTTCTGAAGTTTTCCCATCTTTATAGGCATTGAACTTTTTTTCTAATAAAGCTAAATCTTGATCGATTAATCGTGAAGCTACTTTTTTGTATTCTTCATAAACAGCATGATTTTTTGAACCTGTAATTTTAGTATCAGCTGTAAAAAAATCTAATGAAGTTTCGATGTTGATTTTTCCTTTCTCAGCAAAAAAAGCAATGTTGTTATCTAAAGAATTGGTAACTCCTCGATCTAAATAAAGATAATACATCTCTGGAGATTCAATATCCAATTCGCTTGTAAAATGAGAATCACCATTTATTTTTATAGTATCAAGAGCAACAAGTGTTGTGTCTTTTAATTTTTGAATGTAAAGCGTTCCTTTTTTTAGTCCTTTAACATATCCAGTAATTACTAAATCTTTTTCCTCTTTTTTTTCTGTACAGGAACTTAAAAGAGCTACTGATAGTAAAGCTATAATTGTTTTTTGCATCGTGTTTATATTTTTGGCAAAATAATAAAAAAATCCCCAATCTATAGCATAAATTGAGGATTTAAAAATGGATATATTCAAGTTTATCCTTTTAACCAAGCTTGTCTTAAATTATTCTTGCTTGCATCAGAGGCATTGTAGCCTTTTGATTCTGTGATTGGAATTATTGCTTTTCCAGTAAGTGTTTGTTCTTTTCCTGCTCTTTTTATTTTCATGGTAACGGTTTCGCCTTCTTTCCATGCTTGTACCGATTGCATCATCTCTGAAATTGCGTCTAAATTGTATTCTTTACCATTTAATGATAGAATTACGTCATCTCCTTTTGCTCCGATAGCTGTTAAAAACGGAGTTAAATCTGTATTAGCTCTAACCACAATTTCTTTTGTTGCAGGAATTCCAGATATACTTGCCGATGTACCATTTAAAAATGGATTACCTGGTTTTTTGATAGTGGTATTTGCAACTCCAACCTTAGCAAAATAATCATCATAAGGAATTGGAGTTTCTCCATCAACATAAGTAGTTAGAAACGTTCCAACTTCTGGATACGTTAAGGCTACAATTTTATCGAATAATTCTTCATCGCTAAAAGGTTTAGATGAACCAAATTCGTTAGATAATTTTTGCATTAAATCTAAAATTCCTCTTTCACCATTGCTTTTTTCTCTGATAGTGATGTCAATACACATTGCAATTAAAGCACCTTTTTCATATACATTTAAGTATTGGTCTTTGTAAGGTTTTTTAAGAACATTGGCGCTCATTTTGGTAAACGGCATTTTGTCATTCAATCGTTTTGCATTTTTAATTTTTCCAACCATTCTTTGGTAGAAATCACCTTCGTCAATTAAATCTTGATTGATTTGAAATAAATTGGCAAAATATTCAGTCACACCTTCGTACATCCATAAGTGTTTAGACATTTTTGGAGTGTTGAAATCAAAGTAGTGAATTTCATTAGAATGAACACTTAACGGAGTTACAATATGAAAAAACTCATGCGAAACCACATCTTTAATTTGTTCTCCAAGCGAACTTGCTGGCATCATTTCTGGAAAAACTACTGTTGTAGAAGTGTTGTGTTCTAAAGCTCCAAAACCTTTTGCATCTTTCTTTTTCATATCAGAAAGATATAAAAGAACTGTATATTTTTTATTGCTGTTTATCGGACCAAGAAATTTCTTTTGTGCACGCATTGTTTTTTCTAAATCACCCGAAAGTGCTTTGGCTGTATGCTTTCCATTAGCAGAATAAACGCTGAAAAGAATTTCCATTCCGTCTACAGTAAATGACGTAAAATCTGGTTTAGAATACATTATCGGATTGTCAACTAAGTCGTTGTAACGTTGCGTAACAAATACATCTGAAGTCGAACTTGCATCAGTATCGGTTAACGATGTTGCTCCAAAAAGTGTTTCTGGATGTAAGACAGTTACTTTGTAAGTCAAATCTTTTTTATCAGAAAAATATCCAACAAATCCGTGGTTGTTTAACATGAAATTTTTTCCTGCATCTATATTTGTTCCAGCAGGAGAGAATACTTCGTTACCACCAAAACCACCACCTTTTTCAATATCGTAAGTGTCGTTCACTAAATAAGTTACTTTGTCAAGGTTTTTTGCATCGGCAATAGTCCAAGAATTCACATCTTTTTTAGTAACCGTGATTGGATTTCCTTTTTTATCAAATGCTTTTAAATCGTCAATATATTTACCATAATCATCTTCAGAATACGTTCCAGGAATGATTTTTGGCAATTGGTATACAATTTCTTCCGATGTTATTGTTGGTGCTTTTACGGTAACCAAAACTTTATCATCAACTACATTAACTAAATCTATTGTTACTCCAATTTCATTGATTTCTGTTTTCGAAACGGTATTGGAACCCGATTTACAACTTAAAACCAAAGTTGCAATTGTTAAACTTAAAAGTATTTTTTTCATTGTTTCTCTTTTATTTGTCTATTGGTATTTTAAAATTGTTTTTTGTTACAAATTAAATTGAATTTATGAATTTTGTCATTGTTTCTGTTAGAATTGGCGTAATCGGAATTGTTCCGTCATTGTAAGACTTTAGATTATCTTTATCAATTAAAATTTCTTTTAAATTGTGATTCATGTTTTCTATGATTTTAAGTTCTGCTTTAGGATAAGCAGCTTTTAGCAACATAGCTTCACTTTCTGGAACTTGTAAATCTTTGGTTCCGTTGATAATCATCACTGGAATTTTTAATTTTTTAATTTCAATTGTAGGATTGTATTTTATCCATGAAATCATATAAGGTTGTACACTTTCTCTAAAAATACTTTTTATTGTTGGATTTTTTGAAGTTAATTCGAATGTTGATCCTTCTCTCAGTTTTGTTAAATATCCACTAATCTCGGCATCAAGATTGGGTAATTGTTTTACAAGTTGTTCTTTTAATACTTCATCTATTGGTCGTCCTGCTCCAGCTAACGAAATAAATCCATCGGCTTTTTTTAATGCAGTAATCATTCCAACTAATGAACCTTCGCTATGACCAGCAATAATTATTTTTTTAAATTTCTTTTGAGATTTAAAATAATCTAAAACGCTCGTTGCGTCGATAATCATATCATCAAATCGATCTAATTTTTCATCAATCTTACCCGATTTCATTTGTGCAAAAAGGCGTTTATCATAACTAAAAACAGCAATATTATTTTCTACTAAGCCTTCTGATAAGTACTTTAATGAATTTGTAAGTACGCCAAATTGATTGCCACTTCTATTAGTTGGTCCGGAACCAGCAATTAAAATAACTAGCTTGGTTTTTTTGTTTGTATTTTTTGGAGAAAAGAGCGTTCCTTTTATTAAAGAATTCACTTCAATATCTTGCGTAGTGAATGTTTTTTCTTGTGAAAATGCGGTGAATGTGATTAATAGAAACAGTAGAATTTTATTCATTTTGTAGTTTTTTTTAAGTGTAATAGTGAGCTACTAAAGTAAATAAAAAAAGCGATAATTTCTTATCGCTTAGGTATTATATTTTGATTCTAAAGTAAGATTTTAATTTACCTTAATCCAATTTATTTTTCATGTAATATTTGCCATCCAAATCATCAAAGTCATCATCAACCATTGGTTTTGGCTTCGGTTTGCTTGCTGCAACTTTTTTCTTCCAAAGTTCAAATTTGTCTTTGGGCAATCTTTTTCGCATCAATTCGGTTACTTCATTTTCGGTGATGCCAAATTCTGCTTTTAATACTTCAAAAGGTTTTCGTTCCTCTTGTGCCATACTGACAACACGTTCTAGTTGTTCGTTGTCAAGTTCTACTCTTTTACTTTTTTTCATTAGTTGAAAAGCCACAATTATTGTTAATTACTTCTTTTAGTCTCAAATTGTATTCCAATATTAAGAAAAAAATTAATTACTTTTTAAAATGGAGGTTAATTTTTACAAATTTTGTGCAGATCGAGGTTTCTGAAACGGAATATTAAGCAAATTTTTAAGTCGATTATTTTCTTCTGGATTCATGTGTGTATCAACTCCATAAATTATTTTTTCTCGGTCGAGATACAGGAATGTGCAGAAAATTCGATCCCAAATAGAAAAAATATTTCCATAATTACTATCGGTGTAGGGCAATTGGTAGTGATGATGAATTTTATGCATATCAGGAGAAACCATAAATAAACTTAGGTATTTGTCTAACTTTTTTGGCAAGCAAATGTTGGCATGTGTAAATTGAGTGGCTACCACAGAAAGTGTTTGGTATAAAAAAACCATCCACATTGGACATCCAACAATTAAAACTCCAAGAGTTGTAAAAACAAATCGGATGACGCTTTCGCCAGGATGATGTCTGTTTCCAGATGTTGTATCGATATAAGTATCGGTGTGATGTATCAAATGAAAGCGCCATAAAAATTTCACTTTGTGTTCTACAAAATGGGCGAGGTATGCACCAAAAAAATCTAATAAAAGTAATCCAATAATGGTGTAAATTACTAAGTTCAATTTGGGTAACCAATTTAGAATTCCGAATTTATTTACAGTAACAAAATCGGCAGTTTGTAATAAAATAAAAGCTAAAGCAAAATTAATTACAATTGTTGTAAGAGTAAAAAACAGATTGATACCAGCGTGTTGCCATTTATTGTATTGGAACTTAAAAAAAGGATAAGCGCTTTCAATTATCCAAAATAAAGCAATTCCGCCAGACAAGATTAAAGCTCTATGTACTGACGGAATAGATTCGAAATAGCTAATTATATTTTCCATAAAATTGATTTAAAATCAAATATAGGAAACTTTTAATTCAATTTCTATATGTTAAATAAAAATAACTGGCTTGGTTGCTTTTGGAATTTTATAGATGTGATAGGGTTGCGTTATCACCGTTGTAGCAAATCCTGATGGAGCAGTATGTGCTATCGAAACGATGTAATTGTCTTCATTTTCAATAATTTCGTCAATAGCTATTGTGTAACCACCATAACCTTTTATCTCATCAAAGATTGCAATTACGTCATAATTTTGAAAATCAATAGTTGTCTCTGTAAAACCTCCGGATACCGGATTAACGCTATCCATGCTGTTTTTTAGTGCATTCCAGTCGGCAACATTTGTAATAAGTAAGCGGCTTTCTTCAATTCCTTCGTCACCAGCACCGTACAAATCTCCACGCGAAATTTCGGTTGCGGTTAAAGCAGGTGTTTCATTATTGTCATCGGAATTAGAACAACCAATGAAAACGACTGCCAATAAGATTAATACTAATTTGTTCATGTTTTTTTGTTTTTTGTTTGTAGTATTTAGATGCAAAAAGTGATAAATGGTTGCGTCAAATTTACTTTATAATTCTAAAAGTTAGATTGATTCTTGATCCAATAGGCTTTGCAGTTTTCGGAATTTGGTGTTTCCAAAAGTGCTGTGTTTCGCCTTTCATTAGTAGAAGACTTCCGTTTTCTAAAGTGATTTTTTGCTTAGCATCTACAATTGAATTGTGTTTTAAATGAAAACTTCTTTCGGCTCCAAAACTTACTGATGCAATTACTGGATTTCTTCCAAGTTCTTTTTCATTGTCGGCATGCCAACCGTTGCTGTCTTTTCCGTCACGATATAAATTTAGTAAAACGGTTGTGAAATTTTCATTACAAATCGTTTCAATTTCAGATTTTATAAACATCAAAATCGGATTCCACGGATGCGGTTGCATAATAATATTTGAATAGGAGTAAGGCTTTCCTTCGTTTCCAAAAAGTGCTGTTAATCTGGGTTGTGGGTGCGTTTTTCCAAAAATAGTAATGTTGTCAAGTTGCCACGGAATTTCGTCTAATAATTTCGTGAACAATTGTTCTGACTGAGAAGCATCAAAGAAATTTGGATAATATTCTATTGAAGCATTGGGTAAATCGAATGAAATTTTTTCTTTTGGGAATAGCGAATTCATATTTCAAAAGTATAAAAAAAAACGACGAATAGTATATCCGTCGTTTTAAAAAAAAAATGTTTGGGGCTGGGTTATTCGTTATCTGTTTTTTGTAATAAATTTTTATAAATCAGTCCGGCAACAATTGCTCCTAAAATTGGCGCAACCCAAAACAGCCAAACTTGACCCATTGGTTCGCCTTGCACAAAAACTGCTTGAGACAAAGAACGCGCAGGATTTACAGACGTATTTGTTATTGGAATACTAATTAAATGAATTAAGGTTAATCCTAAACCTATAGCAACACCAGCAAATTTTCCGTTAGCAAATTTATCTGTTGCACCAAGGATTATTAATAGGAAGAACATTGTAAGCACAAATTCTGCTGCGAAGCAAGAAATCATTGAGTAACCTTCAGGCGAAAATGCGTCATAACCATTTGATGCAAATGCACCAGCTTTGGTATTGTCAATTACATTTCCTGTTTTTCCAGACCAAATGTATAGTAATGTTCCAGCGGCAGCAATTGCTCCAGCACATTGTGAAAGAATGTACGGTGCCAAATCTTTAGCAGAAAATCGTCCTCCAGCCCAAAGACCAAAAGATACAGCTGGATTAAAATGTCCTCCAGAAATATGTCCAACAGCATAAGCCATTGTTAAAACCGTTAGTCCAAATGCTAGAGAAACTCCAGCAAAACCTATTCCAAGGTTAGGAATTCCGGCTGCAAATAATGCGCTTCCGCAACCGCCAAAAACCAACCAATAGGTTCCAAAAAATTCAGCAAATAGTTTTTTCATAATGTAATTTGTTAAGTTAAAATTCAGTTTTATGTTAGGTGTATTGATATGCCCAATAAATTAGTATAAATTGAACTGGTAATCGTACCAATAATATCCAAGTTGGTATTCCCAGACTGGCATTTTTACTAATTAACATGTAGATATTTGCTGGAAAAACGATCACAAGAAGCCCCATAATTGACCATGCAGCCAAATTGGAAAACATAGGAACGAACAGGTAAATCCCGAATAATATTTCAAGGAATCCTATTAATTCATTGACGTAATTTTTATACGGAATAAAGGGAGGAATTATTTTTTCGTAAAATTTTGGGTTTCTAAAATGGTTTAATCCGGCGAGTATGTAGAGTACCGCCATAAGATATAAATGCCAAGGTTTGTCCATGTAAATTTGTTTTATATAACGACTATATAAAAACATTAACATAAATAATGCGTTTGTAGAACAGATTCTACAAATTTATCGATTATTTCTTATTTTTTTTGAAAATTTAGATTCATAATGATGATTGCTACAATAATTAAAACGATTCCTATCCATTGAATGAATACGACTTTTTCATTTAAAATTAAATACGCCATCATTACAGAAACTGGTAATTCTAAGGCAGAGACAATACTTCCAAGTCCGATTCCAGTTAATGGAAATCCAGCATTTAAAAGCATTGGCGGAATGATTGTTCCAAATAATGAAAGTACAATTCCCCATTTTAAGAAAATTGTAAAATTAAAGTCTTTTGCAGTTGAAAATACACCCAAAGCATCCGCAAAAGCTGGAGATTGATTCGGGATTATTTGTGTTATTAATGCGAAAATGAAAACCATAATTCCGCCACCCAAAAGCATGTAAAGACTTCGTTGTGCCGATGAAATTTCGGTAGCAACTCTATTTGCTGTGAACATTGTCGTGGTAAATGATGCCGCCGCTAATAATCCGAAAAATAGTCCAAGAGGATTTAATTTTATCTCAGAATTGATTAAATTAGTTGCCAATGCAGTTCCGATTAAGACTATGGCAACTGATATTATTTTGACGACAGAAGGCGCTTTTTTCTCTAAAAACCATTCCAACAAAACTCCCATCCAAACGGTTTGCATTAAAAGTACAATTGCAATTGAAACCGGAATGTCAAATTTTACTGCCAAATAATAAAAAACACTTGTTAAACCAGTTGAAGTTCCTGCAAGCATTAATTGAGAAATTTTTCTTTTACTTGGTTTTATAGCGGTATTGTTGTTTCGATTTCTTTGAAATGCATTAATTAGCAAAATTCCAATGATTCCAAAAATAAATTGTGACGATGTTACTTCTGCTGTAGTATAATTTTCATCATACGCCATTCGAACAAACGTTGCCAACATGCCATAACTTGTTGCACCAAGACCAACTAAAAATACTCCTTTTAATATACTATTTTTTGACATTCTTTAATTTTTAAAAAGCCTGCAAAGATAGTTGTTTGTTTCGTGTTTAGTGTTTGTTGATTGTTGTTTTTTTAAAATAATCCGTTTAAAACTTCATTTCTAATTCCAATTTTTGTGTAATCAAAATTCATTTTTTGTTTTAGCAAAGTAGCATAAACAC
>NZ_DQDX01000036.1:24629-45568 GCF_003525665.1 Flavobacterium sp. | reverse complement strand
AAGTAGCATAAACACTTCTAAAATCAATTTGATGTTTCAAATCGCCATTGTCTAAATCGGCTAAGTTTGGATTGTTTCCAATGATATTCGATTTGTTGTTTCCTCCAATAATAAACATTGGCGCAGCCGTTCCGTGATCGGTTCCATTGCCGTTGTCTTTTACTCGTCTTCCAAATTCAGAAAAGACAACAATAGTAACATTTTGAAGTAATTGCGCTTTCTTCAAATCGGTGTAAAAACTAAAAATAGCATCGTTCAACTCGGTTAATTTTCTTTTGTGAATTTCCAATTGATTGTCATGTGTGTCAAATCCGCCAAGCGATGTATAGTACACTTTTGAGTTCAAATTTCCTTTCACCAATCGGGCAATCCATTCTAAATTTTTCGATAAACCAGTTTTTGGATAACTAATTTCTGAAGTCGATTTTGCCAAAGCTTTCTGAATATCATCTGAACCTTCTGTAACCGAATTGGCAATTTTTCGAACAAAATCCAATTGCGGATTATCTGACAATTTCACATTTTCTTCTTTATCGTTTCTAATTTTGAATCTATTCGGATCTTTAACAGTAATTGCATTGGGTTCGACACCTTTCAAAGCTAAATTATCGATTGAATCTAAATTGATTCCAGCCGTTGGTTGATGTTCATTGCATTGTAAATCTAAATAGCGACCAAGCCAACCTTCGTTTAAGTATTTGTTAGAATCGGTTGCAGTTTGCCAAATTTCCTGACTTCTAAAATGCGAACGAACTGGTTCTGGATAACCCACATTTTGAATCACCGACAAATCGCCATTCTGTTGCATTTGAGCAAAATCTTTTAAAGCCGGATGAAATGCCATGCCTTTGTTTTTGCCAATTACTTCATCTTTATTGATTGCGATTTTCGTTCGCAAATCATAATATAACGGATTTTCATAGGGAATAAAAGTATTCAAACCATCATTTCCACCATTTAATTGGATAAAAACCAAACATTGTTCTCCAATAACCAAACTGTTTTGAGAACCAAAAGCATGTAAAAATTCAGGTAGTACAAGCATTCCGCCAGTGAACGTTCCTGTGAGCGATAAAAAGTTTCTTCTGTTCATAATTTTAGCTTTAAATCAGTTGGTATTCTGGGGTTTTTGTGATGTAATTGAATAGTCTTAAAACAGCGTAATTTGCATTTTCGCTTTTCGGATCAAAATCATATTTGAGTACATTTTCCATATCTTTTTGCATCGTTTCATCTACCTTGAAAAGTAATCTGTTGGAGAGTTCAGCAATTATTTTTTTGTTATTTCCATTTTTATCAAAATCAATTTTGACGTTTATTTTTTCCAATTTAATTTCTGTTTCTTCACCTTCTTCTGGTATTTTTTCAAATACTTTTCTGCTGATGTTTCTGCCGTTGCAAAGTAAATCACTGGCATTATTTCTTTGTAAATATATTTGTGAAGTTAGCCACGAATTTCCGCCATCCCAACCTTTAACATTGGGTTGATTGAATAAATCCATGCCTTGTTGCTTTAAGAAAAAAGCTATTAAATTAGGATTTGAATTTGCAACATTAAGCTCGTCTGAAAGTTGAAATAAATACGTTAAAGGGTCTTTTATTTTACTTCCAGAATTCTCTTTTGCATATTCTTCGGTAAAAATCTTAGTCAAAAGTGGCTTGATTTCAAAATTCATTTTTCTGAAATAATCGCCATAATAAATCACTAAATCTTCTGATGGATTGTCATAAATAAACCATTTCAATATTTTTCTTGTAATTAAATAAGGCGTATTTTTTTGTTCGAATATGATGTCGACTAAATCATCGGCTTTAAAATTTCCTTGTTTTCCAAAATAGGTTTTTGTCGAATTATCTTCTAATAATCTTCTGTAAACCGCACTTTCTTCGCCAAGATTTAATCCGGCCAAAGCTTTTGCACCTTCTTTAATATCGTTTTCAGTGTAATTTCCTATTCCGATAGTGAAAAGTTCTAATAATTCGCGACTTAGATTCTCGTTGATTTTGTCTTTTCGATTGTCAACATTATCTAAATAGCGAACCATTGCATTCGATTTAACAATCTGTTTTGTGAGTTCTTTAAAGTTCCCAAAAGCATTTTCACGCAAAATCATATTGTGCTGATAAACCCAGTAAGTAGAGCGTACTTTTTGAGAAGTTGCTACAAAATGGTTGTGCCAAAAGCAGGTCATCTTTTCTCTCAACGGATATTTTTCGGTTAAGAATTTATCAATCCACCATTTTTTTAGTTCGGTTGCATTTTTAATTTGCTTCTTGATGACTTTCTTTTGATCATCTGCAGTTGCATTTTTAATTGACTGACGGTATTCTCGAAGTTCGGCGATGGTTTTAGGTTCGTCGTCAAGAAAATTTGGAAGCGCTTTATCAAAAGTTGTTGCATACGATTGATTTAGGAATTTTTCAAATCCAATTTCCTCAATAAGTTGCGCTTGTTTTCCCGAAAAACCTAGTCGTAGAGACCACAGATTGCTTTTGTTCATAACCAATGATTTGAATTATAAATTTAGACTTTATTTAACAAGAAAGGTTTAAATATAATTCAAAAATTAACGTTGAATAAAGATTAAATTTCAATTTATATGAAAAATAGTCTACTTGTTTTATTCTTGAGTTTCATTTGTTGCAACAATACCAAAGTAGAAACTCCAATCAAAGATTACAGTTCAAAAAATGCGGCTGCATTAGAGTATTGCAAGAAAAACGGATTTAATGAAGACTATTATTTTTTAGTGGATTTAGGTGTTCATCCGGGTAAAAATCGATTTTTTATTTATGATTTTAAGGCAGATAAAATTGTAGATAAAAATATCGTAACTCATGGAAGTTGTGATCAATTGGAAGAAAATCCAAACAAGTGGCAAAAAGCAAAATTTAGTACTACTGTGGATAGCCATTGTTCGATGAAAGGAAAATATAAAATAGGAAAACGCGACTACAGTTCTTGGGGAATTAATGTAAAATATTGGTTGCATGGATTAGAGAAAACCAATGAGAGTGCTGTGAAAAGAGTTGTTGTTTTGCACTCTTGGGATGCTGTTTCTAACGAAGAAATTTATCCAAAAGTGTCGCCTTTAAGTTGGGGTTGTCCTGCTGTTTCAAATGCTTTTATGAGAAAATTAGATACTCGATTACAAAAATCAGAAAAACCAGTTTTGTTGTGGATTGTTGAATAAAAATAGTAATATTGTGTCAAATAAAGAAAATACTTACCAATTTCAAAATAGACATTATAATGAGAAGCTTTCTAACTTGCCTTTCTTTTTTAATCATTCAGTTTTCATTTGCCCAAGAAAAAACTAAAGATACTGTAAAAGTTACCGAATTAAAAGAGGTTGTTATTCAATCTAAAAAGAAAAGTATTGAACAAAAGGCCGATCGAACCATATTTGATTTTTCTCAACAAAGCCATTTAAATTCAGGTTCTGTGATGGAAGGATTGAAAAAATTACCAGGATTAATAGTTTCTGATGTTGCTGGAATGATGTACCAAGGAAAACAACTAGAAGTGTTTATGGATGCTAGACCATTAAATATTTATTCTAATGAATTAACTGGTTATTTAGAAAGTCTTCCTGCAAATTCAATTGAGAAAGTTGAAATTATCACCCAACCTGGAGCCGAATTCCCTGCAACTTCTGGTGGTGCAATTATCAATATTATTACTTCAAAAAATGCGAAGAAATATCTTTCAGCTACTTATTCTAACGGATATAGTTATACAAAATACGACAAATCACGTCATCGGTTTAACAATAGTTTGTTGTTAAATTCAAAAAATAAATGGTTTGGTTGGCAAGTACAGTTAGGTCAAAGCTTCAATCAAGGTTATCAACGTACCAATTTTCAAAATGAATCTACAGTACTTTCTAAGAATACGACCGACAGAGAAAATCGTTTTTACTTTTTTAAAACAGGTTTAAAATTCGATTTAAAAAAAGACAGATTTTTGGTTAATTATGATTTTACAACTTCCAATAATAATGCTAAAATCGATGCAAGCGGATTAGGATTTGAAGCTAATGATAACAGCAAAAATAAACTCAATAGAAATGATGTTGCCTTAAATTATCAAAAGCGATTTACGGATGCCACAAAAAAATTAGATTTCAGATTTAATATGAATTCGGTTGGAAATAATTTTGATTTGATAAATAGAAATTTGGGAAATTCTGTTTTGGATAACGGTTACGATCAGTTGTTTTATCAGTTTAAAACCGATTATTCTCAGGAATTTTCCTTTTTAGGGAAAACTAAATTTGCAATAGGAGTTTTAGCCGATAAATTAGAATTTGAAGCACAAAATTCGGCAGTAACAAATTTGGATTACCAACGTACGACTTTTTCTGGTTATTCAGAATTGCAATCGTCATATAAAAAGTTTGATTTTATTTTAGGCGGACGAATAGAGTCGTATGTTATCGACGGAACAACAGATACCGATGAATTGATTCCGTTTAAGCAAACACAATTTTTTCCAAATGCTAGTATACAATATAATGTAATTCCGCAGGTTTTTGTGAATGCGAATTATAATAAAAAAATCAGTCTACCTACTACAGCGGCATTAAATCCGAACAATACCAATTATCAAAATCCCAATGTTTCGTTTTCTGGAAATCCAAATTTAGAACCAACCATTTTTGATAATTATGAGCTTAAAGTTAGTGCTTTTGACTACTTTTTTATCAGTTATTCTCGTAGCGATGCCAATAATCAGGTTATGAATAGAATAATTGCTAATGGCGATGGAGCAGCAAGTGTTTCAGAAAATATTCCGCAACTAACCATTCACAATTTTAATTTTGGCTTGCCAATTCCTTATATGTTGTTTACGAAAGGATTAACAGAAACATTGAAATTCGATTTTAATCCAGACGAAATTAATTTTTTATACCTATATGTTGGACATCAAAAACACATTCTACCCGATGTTAGCGGAAAAGGTTTGTGGTTTTTTAATGCCATGTCGCAAACAGTTTTGCCGAGTAAAATTAAATTTACAGCAACCTATAACACGTCAACTACAGGCGGAACATATTTCTATTATCAAAATCGAGTGCCGTTTAGTCAGCAATTTGATGTAACCTTTGCAAAGAAATTTTTAGATAATAATTTGTCAGTTTCTCTTTATTGTAATGATGTTTTTAATACTAGTGAACAAGGATTTAATGCTTTAGGAACCAATCTAGTTTATGAAAGTAAAAATGATTCGCGACGAGTAGGAATTACTTTGAACTATAAAATTCCTACCAAAAATAAATTGGCTAAAGAAGAAAGCAATATCTTAAACAATGATAAAAAAGAAGAGCAGCCAGTTATTGGCAATTAATTTATTTGACTTTATCTTTTTCTACTAAATCACTTAAATGAACTCGCAAAGCATTTACAGAAATACTAATTTCCCAAAAAGATATTCCCAAAGAAATTAGTAGACTTAGCATACTTGCACCAAAAATATAGATACCAATAAGTTGCCATTCTACAAATAAAACCAACATTCCAAAAACGGATAGAAACAAACTCAATACACCAAAAAGTTGCATGTAACGAATTAGTGTCAATCGTAAATTAAGGTTTTTAATTTCTATTAAAATGCTTTTATTGTGTTCCATATCGTAGGTTTTTTTCAATCCACGAACGATTTGTGCTATAGTTAAAAATCGATTGGTGTAAGCCAACAAAATTAATGATGTGGCTGAAAATAGTAAGGCAGGCGTTTCTATATTTAATGTCATAAAAAGTACTATTGTGCAATTAGTTGAAAAAAAACCTGTAAATTTTCACTTACAGGTTTTTTAGATTTTTTTAGGTTATGATTTTAACTTCATCCATAAGTAAGAAAAGTACAAAGCGTTGAACTTGGCTCTTTGTTCGTTGGTTGATGAACCACCATGTCCGCCTTCGGTATTTTCGTAATAATAGATTTTGTATCCCATGTCTAGCATTTTTGCTGCCATTTTTCTTGCATGTCCAGGATGCACACGATCATCGCGCGTTGATGTCATGAAGAAAACTTCAGGATATTTTGTGCCTTTTTTCAAGTTCTGGTAAGGAGAATATTTTTTTATAAAATCCCAATCACTTGTATCCGGATTTCCGTATTCGCCCATCCAACTTGCTCCAGCCAATAATTTATTGTAGCGTTGCATGTCTAATAATGGCACTTGGCAAACAACAGCATTGTATAAATCTGGTCGTTGTGTTAAGGCAACTCCCATTAATAATCCGCCATTGCTTCCGCCCATAATTCCTAAATGTTGGCTTGACGTTATTTTTTTTGCAATTAAATCTTCTGCAATACCATGAAAGTCATTGTAGATATTTTGTCTTTTTTCTTTTAAACCAGCTTGGTGCCATTTTGGACCAAATTCTCCGCCACCACGAATATTTGCTAACACATAAACGCCACCTTTATCGAGCCAAGATTGTCCAATTCCGCCAGAATAAGAAGGTTGCATTGAAACTTCAAATCCACCGTATGCGTATAATAATGTTGGATTTTTGCCATCATATTTAAGATCTTTTGATGCAATTACGAAGTACGGAATCATCTCGCCATCTTTCGATTTCATTTTATATTGTTCTACCTTGTATTTACTTCCGTCAAAATAATTTGAAAGCGATTTTACTTTTTGAACCGTATTGTTTTTTGCATTCGCACTAAACAATGATGTCGGCGTTAGAAAGTTTTGATAATTAAAGTAGTAGTCATCACTAAATTCGTCTGTAGCAGTTATTCCGATAGTTCCAAATTCAGGTGCATCAATTTTTGTTTTCGACCATTGTCCATTTGCGTAAGCGTAAGAGTAAAGTTCGTTTTTTACGTTATTTAAAATGTTCAACAATAACAAGTTTTTAGTACTTGAAATTTCATCTATACTACTGAAAGTGTCTGGCTCGTATATCAGTTGAAGTTCTTTCTTTCCTTCAAGAAGTGCTGTAAAATTGGCACTAATTGCTGAACCTTGCTTGTACGTTTTATCATTTACAGTCCAATCTGATTTTAATTTTATAATTAATTGATTGTTTAAAATGGTATTGATGTTTGCGTCATTTGGCACATCTAATTGTATAAGTTTATCATTTAGGTAAACAAATGATTTCGAAGAATAAAAAGTTTCGCCTTTACCAATCATAAGGTAAGTTTTTTCGCCATCACGCATCAAATAACCCGAATCGGAAACATCGGTTGCATCGCCTTCGTAAATAGTTTTAGCGCTTGATAATGCAGTTCCTCTTTTCCAAAGTTTTACAATTTTTGGATATCCCGAAGTTGTCATGCTGTTATCGCCAAAATTGGTTCCTACGATAACCGTGTTTTCGTCAAGGTAACTAATATTAGTTTTAGATTCTGGTAAAGTAAATCCGTTTGGAATGAATTTTTTAGTTTTGGCATCGTATTCTTTTACAACAACCGCATCGCCACCACCTTTAGAAAGAGAGACTAAAAACTTATCATAGTTTGGATACAAACCTTGTGCGCCTTTAAAAACCCATTTGGTTCCTTCTTCTTTACTCAAGGCATCGATGTCTAAAAGCGTTTCCCATACTGGATTTTTTGTATTGTAACTAGCTTTTGTAGTTCTACGCCAAATACCTCTAACATGGTCTTTGTCTTGCCAAAAGTTGTAAATTAAATCGCCATAAATTCCCGGATAAGCAATTTTATCGGTATCATTTAAAATGGTTAAATTTTTATTGTAAATGTCTTGATATTCTTTTTGTTGCATTAAAACATCAAAAGTTGATTTATTTTGTTTTTCAACAAATTCGAGTGCTTTTTTTCCATCAACTTCTTCAAGCCATAAATAGGAATCTTCTTGTGCCATTAAATTGAAAATATTAGTGAGAAGTAGTACTGTTATGAGAATACGTTTTTTCATATAATTTAGTATTATTATTGAGTTCCAAATATAATAAAAAAACCTGCAAGTTTTCACTCACAGGTTCATCTTAACACTTAATGCTATAGTCTTAATATTATTTTATCAACTCAAAACTTCTTTTTACAAAAGCGGTTAATTCTTCGCCTTTTAATAAACCTTGAGAAATTTTAGCCAAATCTAATGCTTGTTTTACCAAACTTTCTTGAACTGATTTATCTGATGTATTTAAAATTGTAGTAGCTAATTCTGAATTTGTATTGACTACCAAATTGTACATTTCTGGGAAATTACCCATCCCGAACATTCCGCCACCGCCAGATTGACTCATTTCTTTCATTCTTCGCATGAATTCTGGTTGCGTTATTATGAAAGGTGCAGCAGTGCTATCCATTGGTTCAAGTTGAACTGAATAATTAGTTTTTGGAACAATTTCTTCTAAAACTGTTTTCAAGTTTCCTTGCTCGTCTTCAGACAATTTAGAAATTTGAGTTTCTTCTTTCTGAATTAATTTTTCGATCGAATCACCGTCAACACGAACAAAAGTAAGGTTCTCGTTATCCGATTCTAATTTCTGAATTAAATGTGAGATAATTGGAGAATCTAACAATAATACTTCGTATCCTTTGTCTTTTGCAGCAGCAATATAACTGTGTTGTGCATCTTTATTTGAAGCATAAAGCACTACAAGTTTTCCGTTTTTATCGGTTTGATTTGCTGTTAAAGCTTCTTTCAATTCTGATAAGGTGTAATATTTATCATCAACCGTTGGATACAAAACAAAGTCGCCTGATTTTTCGTAGAATTTAGGTTCTGATAACATTCCGTATTCCAAAACAATCTTAATATCGTTCCATTTTTTCTCGAAATCTTCACGGTTTTCGTTGAATAGACCTTTCAATTTATCAGCAACTTTTCTAGTGATGTAATTCGAGATTTTTTTCACATTACTATCTGCTTGTAAACCAGAACGCGAAACGTTTAACGGAATATCTGGAGAATCAATTACACCTTTTAACATTCCTAAGAATTCTGGTACAATTCCTTCTACATTATCGGTTACAAAAACCTGATTCTGATACATTTGAATCTTGTCTTTTTGTATCTGTAAATCGGCACTCATTTTTGGGAAATATAAAATACCAGTTAAGTTAAACGGATAATCTACATTTAAATGAATGTTGAATAACGGATCTTCAAATTGCATTGGATACAATTCGCGATAGAATGATTTGTAATCTTCGTCAGATAAATCGGTTGGTTGTTTAGTCCAAGCTGGAGTTGGATTGTTGATGATGTTATCAACTTCAACTTGTTCTGGTTTTGCATCTTCTGCAGCATCTTCTGCTAATGGAAGTGATTCTTTTCTAGTTCCAAATTTAATTGGAATAGGCATGAATTTATTGTATTTTGTAAGTAATTCTCTGATTTTGTAATCTTCTAAAAACTCTAAAGAATCTTCTGCAATGTGAAGAATAATTTCGGTACCACGTGAAGTTTTGTCAGATGGTTCTAATGTAAATTCTGGACTTCCATCACAGGTCCAATGTGCTGCTGGTTCGTCTTTGAATGATTTTGTTATGATTTCAACTTTTTCTGCAACCATAAACGCCGAGTAAAATCCTAATCCGAAATGACCAATAATTCCTGAATCTTTGGCAGAATCTTTATATTTTTCTAAAAATTCTTCAGCTCCAGAAAACGCAACTTGGTTGATGTATTTTTCAACTTCATCAGATGTCATTCCTAAACCTTGATCAATAATGTGAAGTTTCTTTCCTTCTTTATCAATTTTCACTTCAATAATTGGATTGCCATATTCTACTTTGGCTTCACCAATACTTGTTAAATGTTTTAATTTTAAAGTTGCATCTGTTGCATTTGAAACCAATTCACGAAGAAAAATCTCGTGATCATTGTAAAGAAATTTCTTGATTAAAGGGAAAATGTTTTCTACTGAAACATTAATTTTTCCTGTTGACATATTTTGAACTTTTAAGTTAAACAATTTTCAATCATAAGTCAAATTCAATACCAAAACTTATTTTATGACAAAATGACGTAGTAGTAATTCTACAAAATTTCACAAATATTGTATAATAACTTTCCGTAAATTTGCACCTAAATTTGTGAGATAAAATTCTAAAACTTAATTTTTATGAAAAAAAGTATTTTTTTAATGTTGTTTGCTATCGTTATAATGGGTTGTAAATCTAAAACTCCTGTAACTAGTACTGTAGTTGACAACAAAACAGAACGAGCAATAAAAGGTAATTACGTATTATCTGCAGTAAGTTATCCAGGTTCAGATTATATCAAAGTTTCTTCTTTTGATATTGCAGATTCTAAATGTTTTGTGGGAAGTAAGTGGAAATTTGTTTCTAACAACAATAAAGGAAACTTTGCTTTAGACAATGCAAGCTGTACTAGTTTTGTGTCTGATATCACATGGTATATCAACAAAGAAGGAAAATTTGTAATGAAAGTTTTAAACGATTCAAAATCTAAAAAACTTAAAGAAGGTTATATTTTAAGAGTTCAAAACGTAACTGAATCTTCTTTTCAATTAGTAGATTTAGGCGATGTTGGTGGAAAATCTATTGATATCGTTTACCAATTCCAAAGAAATTAAATAATTTAAACAATAGATCAAGATGAAAAAAGGTACAATATATTTTTTAGTTAGTGTTTTTGCTTTCAGTACAATTTTTACAAGTTGTGAGGCTGTAAAAAACACAAATAATACACAACGTGGTGCTGGAATTGGTGCTGTTGCTGGTGGAGTTCTTGGAGCAGTTCTAGGAAATAACCTTGGAAAAGGTGGAAACGGAGCAATGGGTGCAGTTCTTGGTGGCGTTATTGGTGGCGTTGCTGGTGGAGTTATCGGTAACAAAATGGATAAACAAGCAAGAGAAATTCAAACAGCAATTCCTGGTGCAACAGTAGAACGTGTTGGTGAAGGTATTCGTTTGGTTTTAGGTGAAAATGCAGTTCGTTTTGATACTAATAAATCTACATTAACTGCTGCTGCTAAAGCAAATTTAGACAAATTGGTTCCAGTTTTTCAAAGTTATGCCGATACAGATATTGTAATATATGGTTATACAGATAGTACAGGTAAACCAGAATATAATTTAACATTATCTGAACAAAGAGCAATTGCTGTTGAGAAGTATTTAGAATCTAAAGGATTAAATATGTCACGTTTTAAAATGGTAGGTTTAGGTATTGCTGATCCAATTGCAACTAATGACACTCCAGAAGGAAGAAGCCAAAACCGTCGTGTAGAATTTGCTATTACTGCAAATGAAAAGATGGTTCAAGATGCTAAAAAAGAAGCAGGAAACTAAAAAAAAATAGTTTTTAAAATAGAGAAGCGTTCCTAGAAATAGGAGCGCTTTTTTGTTTTCAAATATTTTGAACGACATTTAACAAATATTTTTGTTTACTTTATTTCGTCAATTGTTAAACAATAAGTAACTTTACATCAAATTCAATAAAATGGAAACTACAAAGAAAACTACAGCCAAGAAGAAGCTGATGGACGACAACCAAATCATTTCTAAGTACATGGATTATGTGTTGGAAAAAAATGAAGAACCTAAAAATGTTTTTTCGTCTTGCAAGGAGCATAAAATAGAAGAAAAAGATTTTTATACGTTCTTCGGGTCAATCGATGCCATGAAACAAGAAATTTGGGTAAAGTTTTTTGAGAATGCTGTAGAAACAATATCGAAGGAAGAAGCATTTGAAACGTATACCGGTAAAAATAAATTGCTGACGTTATATTTTACTTTATTTGAATTACTTACATTAAATAGAAGTTTTATCCTGTTTAATTTGAAGGATAACAAAGAAGGTTTAAAGAATTTGAAAAATTTAAAACTTTTTAGAAACCATTTTAAAGATTTTATCGTAACTATCATTAACAACAACGAAACTATAGTTAGTGATAAAGTTACTAAAATCACCAAACCTGTATTTTCTGAGGGCGCATGGATTCAGTTCTTATTTTTATTGAAATTTTGGATGGATGATACTTCAAAAGGATTCGAGAAAACAGATGTTTTAATTGAAAAATCGGTCAATACAGTAGTCGATTTATTAGATACAAAACCATTAGAAAGTTTATTCGATTTAGGAAAATTCCTTTGGAAAGAAAAAAAGAATTAATACTGAAATAAATTCAGCACTAGTATGAAAACATTAGATAAAATTCCAACAGGAAAAATAGAACGCGCCAGTCAATTAGTAAAAACCGGATTTAAAGTTGGAGGAAATTACGTTGCTTATTATGGTGAAAAAATTGTAAATCCGTCTTTGAATCGTGATAAATTAAACGAAAGCAATGCCGAAGATATTTATGACGGATTAAAGAATTTAAAAGGAAGTGCGTTGAAAGTTGCTCAAATGTTGAGTATGGACAAAAGCATCATGCCACAACAATATGTAGATAAGTTTTCGTTGTCGCAGTTTTCGGTTCCGCCATTGTCTGCGCCATTAGTTAGAAAAACATTTAAAAAATATTTAGGTCAATATCCAGAGAACTTATACGACACATTTACGCCAGATGCTATGAACGCTGCGAGTATCGGTCAGGTACACAAAGCGACCAAAGATGGGAAAAATCTTGCTGTGAAAATCCAATATCCAGGTGTGGCTGATAGTATAAGTTCGGATTTGGCTTTAGTAAAACCATTCGCTGTTAGAATGTTTAACATTAAAGGAAAGGATTCTGACAAATATTTTAAAGAAGTTGAAGACAAGTTATTAGAAGAAACCGACTATAATTTAGAACTAAAACAAAGTTTAGAAGTTTCTGATTGGTGTAAACATATTGCGAATTTGCGTTTTCCAAAATATTATCCAGAATTATCTTCTGAGAAAATATTAACAATGGAATGGATTGACGGAGAGCATTTATCAGAATTTGCAGCACACAATGAAGATAGAGAAAAAGGAGATAAAATCGGACAGGCACTTTGGGATTTTTATATGTATCAAATGCATCATTTGAAACAAGTTCACGCCGATCCGCATCCAGGAAATTTCTTGATTGACAAAGATGACAAGTTGGTAGCAATAGATTTTGGTTGTATAAAGCACGTTCCTATAGAATTTTATGTTCCGTATTTTGAATTGGCAAAACCCGAAGTTATTGATAATCCGAAGCTGTTCAACGAGAAATTGTACGAATTAGAAATTTTGAGATTAGACGATTCTAAAGAAGAAATCGTATATTTTACAAAGTTGTTTCATGATTTATTTGGACACGGCCGCAGGGCAAAAGACGGTCAGTAGATAGCGCTGCTTCTTCACGGTCGCGACGACCTCGTGTTGATTCCAGCCCTCGAACACACTTGGTGCACCCACCGACCCCCTTGAAGTGCGCGNNCCAAACCATTTCATGGCGATTATTTTGATTTTTCAGATGATGATTTCTTTGGACAAATTGCCACAATGGGCGAAGAATTTGCAAAAGACACACAATTAAGAAAAATGAATGGGAATCGAGGTTCCAAACATTTTTTATACATAAATAGAACCTTTTTCGGTTTATATAATTTACTTCATGATTTAAAAGCAAGAGTTGATACCAAAGCTTTTGAGAAGTACATTAATTAATGATTAGTTTGTTTATTGGTTAGGTTGAAAGAGCGGTTCTCTACTTTAGAATCGCTCTTTCTTTTTTAAAAATTACTACTTTTGCAGTATCGAATCATCAAGAAAATGCTCCAAATAAAATCCATCTCCTTTTCGTATTTAAAAGAAAAAACCATTCAAGATGCTTCATTTTCATTAGAAAAAGGAAAATCACTTGCTATAATTGGCGAAAGCGGTTGCGGAAAAAGTACACTGTTAAAACTAGTTTACGGCTTGTACGACCTAGATGAAGGAACTATTTTTTGGAACGATACCGAAGTTTTAGGTCCGAAATACAATCTTATTCCAGGAATGGATTTTATGAAGTACCTCGCACAAGATTTTGATTTAATGCCATACATAACTGTTGCAGAAAATGTTGGAAAATATTTATCCAATATCGATTCTGGTAAAAAATGGAATAGGGTAAAAGAGCTTTTAGAAATTGTAGAAATGGAAGATTTCTTTGATGTAAAAGCCAAATATTTAAGTGGCGGACAAATGCAAAGAGTTGCCATTGCAAGAGTTTTAGCTTTAGAACCAGAAGTTTTATTACTTGACGAACCTTTCAGTCATATCGATAATTTCAGAAAAAATAGTTTACGAAGAAAGTTGTTTGCCTACTTAAAAGAAAAGCAAATTACTTTTTTAGTTGCTACTCACGATAGCACCGATGTTTTATCGTTTGCAGATGAGGTTTTGGTAATGAAAAACGGCGATATCATAGAAAGCGGAACTCCAAAAACATCATACGAAAATCCAAAATCTAAATATATTGCTTCACTTTTCGGCGATGTGAATGAGTTGAAAATGGATGGAAAAGTAAAGTATATTTATCCGCATCAATTTGAAATTGTAGATATATCTGATTTAAAAGTAGAAGTTCTAAATTCTTATTTCCGAGGAAGTCATTATTTAATTGAAGCAAAATTAGATGACGAAATGCTTTTTTTCGAACACAGTTCTGAAATTAAAAAAGGAACACAAGTTCATCTAAAAATAAAATAGACCTCTAAATTTCTTCAAAGGTCTATTCTCTATTTTCTATATTCTATTCTCTATTTTTAGTTCTTCAAATACTTCTCTAAAAACTGATCTTGTTCCCAAAGCAAGTGCAAAATGTTTTCTTTAGCAGCATAACCATGTGATTCTTTTGGTAAAATCACCATTCTTGTTGGCGCTCCTAAGTTTTTCAATGCCTGAAAATAACGCTCAGTTTGCAAAGTAAAAGTTCCCGGATTATTATCGGCTTCACCGTGAACTAATAGTAAAGGCGTTTTCATTTTATCGGCATTCATAAAAGGCGACATTCCGTTGTAAATGGCTGGAACATCCCAATAATTACGTTGCTCACTTTGAAATCCGAAAGGAGTTAAAGTTCTGTTGTAGGCACCACTTCTTGCAATTCCGCACGCAAATAAATTAGAATGCGTAAGTAAATTTGCCGTCATAAATGCACCATACGAATGTCCGCCAACAGCCACTTTTTTACGATTGATGTATCCTAAATTATCTACAGCATTTATCGCAGCTTCAGCATCATCAACTAATTGCGTGATAAAAGTATCATTTGGTTCTGTTGTTCCTTCACCAATGATTGGAAACGACGCATCGTCAAGAACAGCATAACCTTTAGTTACCCAATATACAAACGAACCATAGTTTGGAAAAGTAAATTCATTCGGATTTTTATCACTTTGTCCAGCCGAGTTTTTGTCTTTAAATTCGGCAGGATAAGCCCAAATTAACAAAGGTAATTTCTCTTTTTTAGTTCGGTCATAATTGGCAGGCAAATACAAAGTTCCCGATAAATCTACACCATCTTTTCTTTTGTACTTAATCACTTCTTTATATACATTTTTGATGCTTTCAAACGGATTTTGAAAAGCAGTAATAGGCGTCAATTTACCCGATTTTATATTTCTAAAATAGTAATTCGGATAATCATTTTTAGATTGAATCATTACTAAAACTTCGCCTTTCTTATAATCTTCAATCGACATCAAATCTTCTTTTTTGTCTTTGATTTTTGAAGTGTAAAGTCGTTTCGTTTTTAAGGTTTTCAAATTCATTTCATCAATAAAAGGAAACTGACCATCTTTTGTATTTCCGTCACCAATTAAGTAAGCATTTCCGTTTTCGGTTGCGATAACGTATCTTCCAAATTCATTTTTCTTGGTTTCAAAATTCCCTGGATCAGAATAAATATCTTGAGAATTTCTATCCGAAATTACTTTTGGAGCTTCGTTAGGATTTGATGGATTTAATAAATAAGTTTTGGTATTTCTCGTGTCATACCAACTATCATAAGCAATGGCAAACGAGTCATTACCCCAACTAATTCCACCAAATCGTTGTTGTGTTTTCATCATAGAAGTTGGAGCAGAAGTAAATGGCGCATTCCATTGAAAAACTTCATCTCTGTAATCTACTTTTTTAGCTTGGTCACCTTCATCAAGTGCTTCAACATAAACCAAAGTTGCTGCTTTGTCTGCTCTCCAACTCATGCTTCTTTTTCCAGTTCTAACTGATGAAAAACCTTTTGGCATAATTTCCGTTAATGGAACTTCGTTTACTTGTTTGATTTCTTTTCCAGCCAAATCATAAACTACAGATTTTTGAGGAAAACGGCTCAAAGGAACGATGTAAGAATAAGGTTTTTGGATGGTTGTTAGCATCAAATAATTTCCGTCTGGCGAAAAACTTTCTCCTGCATAAATATCAGCTGGTTTAAATAAAGTCGCTGTTCCAGAAGTAGTGATTTTATACAATTCAGAAGTTACTAATGCATCAAAATTAGCTTCATCCGATTTATTTTTCAGCAAATCTTGATACGTTCTATTTTGGGATTTAGAACCATCACTTACAGAAACTGTTGGTCCTTTTGGCAAATCTTTTTTCTCATCAATTAATGCTGGTCGGTTTTTAGGCAACACTTTTACTAATAAGGTTTCATTGTCTTTCATCCAACTGAACGGACTTCCTAAATTAGCATTTAAATTATCAGATGTTATTTTATTTGCAACAGCAGAAGCCACATCAATAATCCAAAGTTCTACTCCAGAATTGGTAGTGTTGGTAAACGCAATTTTCTTTTCGTTTTCTGACCAAGCCACATTCGAAATCTTAGCATTTGCTGGTAATCCGCTAACTTGAGTTTCATTTTTAGCGCTAATTTTTCTAATTTTCAAATTATTAACATACGTAACTGTACTAGAAATATTAGTCACCGGATTAATACGCAATCCACCCAAACGCATTTCGGTCTGATTTAAATCGTCTAAAGTTTTGTAGGTATTTCTGTAACTCAAAAGCATGTATTCTTTTTTAGAATCCATACTTACAGATGGTGCTCTTTCATAATCGGCAAGTGCCATAATTTCGGCCGAAGGCTTTTTATAACTAAGATTCTCTTGCGCAAAACTCGAAAATCCTAAACCGATAAAAAACAATGATAAAATTCTGATTTTCATAGATGTTTGGTTTTAATAAAAAATATTGGTCTAAATTACTATAATTGTGTTACATATTAAAGGTAGTTTTAGTTAAAATTAAATTCAAAAAATAAATTGTAGTCGTTCATTGTAATTCATTTTTTTCTAATTTTATAAAAAAATTGAAATGAAAAAAATTACTTTCTTGATAGTATTGTTTACCAATATTTTAGTGGCGCAATACACGTGGAATCCGTTAACATCGATTCCTGCTAATGGTGGCGGACAACGATTTGACGATGTTTTTTTTCTAAATGAAAATTTGGGTTGGGCTGCCAATGGCGGATTTGCAGCTGTTTATAAAACTACAGATGGCGGTGCCAATTGGACGCTTCAAGCCAACAATGCAACTTTAGGAAGCAATCATTATTTTAGAAATATAGAATTTCTAAACAGCAATATTGGTTTTCTAGGAACGCTAAATAATAAATTTTATAAAACTATTGATGGCGGAACCAATTGGACTTTGGTAAACAACATTACACCAATTCCACAAGCAATTTGTGGTTTAGATTGCGTAGGAACTTCTACCGTTTATGGTTGTGGCGCCTATTTTTCCCCAGCTTATGTCATAAAATCTACCGATAGCGGCGCAACGTGGCAATACATCGATATGAGTGCTTATGCCAATGCGTTGGTCGAAGTTTTATTCGTAGATGAAAATACAGGATATGTGGCTGGAAATAATAATTCAGGTGCTGTAATTTTAAAAACTACGAATGGCGGAACAACTTGGACGACAATTTACAACGGAACAATTCCGGGTGAATACGTTTGGAAACTTCAAATTTTGGACAGTAATCCCAATGTGTTTTTTGGTTCTATAGAATCGGTGGCACCAAATTCGGGAAAAATGATAAAATCTACCAATGGCGGAACGACTTGGACCAGCAAAAATTTTCCTGACGTTGATGTTCAAGCTATCGGTTTTGTTACTGAAAATCAAGGTTGGATGGGCGGACACAATTCGGGATTTTACCAAACTTTGGATGGAGGAAACACATGGACAAATACCACGATTGGAAGTAATTTAAATAGAATTTTCTTCATTGGAGACATCGCTTATGCTTCGGGAACAACCATCTATAAAATGTCAACTACCTTGTCCAATGGCGATTTTCAAGAAGCTGACAGAATTCCTTTAAATGTTAGAGTTGCTCCAAATCCAATCAAAGATAAATTGAATTTAGAAATCGATTTTCTTGGAACAGATCATTTACTTCTCGGATTATATTCAATAGACGGAAAATTAATAAAACAATGGAAACCAGAAGAAATCACCACATCTGGAACAAAAAGATACACCTTTGATTTCCCATATCCAAAAGGAGTTTACATTCTAAACTTACACACCAATACAGGCAGACAATCGGTGAAAGTTATAAAGTAACTGGATACTAAAAACTGAACACTGAATACTGACCACTAATCAGAAGCTATTTCCTGCTTTCCACTACAAGTCCTCAGTACAACAACAATTTTTCTAAGCTGTAAAAAGTCCCGAAGCTTCGGGATCCGTTGGTCGCTTTTTTACAGCAAGAAAAATAAGTTGTTTTACTTCCGGGCTTTTCGTTGCAATCAGTCCCGAAGCTTCGGGATAGGCTTTACGTGGTATACGACTATATTTTTTAAAAGATATTCTGTTTTGGAATTTAAAATGAAATTTGGAAAGTGAAGAGATGTTTTTTGATCAATTTACACTTTTTGTTTTAATCTCTTTATGGGCACGAGCATGATGCTCGCGCTTGCTGAGAATCTTCAGTTGCATATCCATATAGATATTTATAATTACTACATCCCATTATAGTAGTAATAGTACTAAATAAGATTAAAAACTCAACTAATTTTCTCATTTTGCTTCCTTGATTCTTTATTATTACCAAATATGAAATTCATCAAAGATATAGATTATACCTAACAAAATAAAAGTGACACCAGCTATATATCCTGAAATATTAACACTTGTTAGTGGGTATGATGGTGGTCTTTTTGACATAAAAATAATAACACCTATTCCAAAAATAATCATTAAAATCCCAACACAAATATTTTCAATAGCTTCCATCTTAGTTATCTTTTATTTATAGAAACGATTTCCAAATCACTTCTAGATAATCATCATCAACAAATCTAATAAAATAATCCACACACAGTTTTACAAATCTTGTAGATTTAATTCATTTAATTTGTTACTTATAAATTGTTTTCTTAATTTTATTATCCAATTAACAATCAAACAAATACAACATGGGAAAATTTGTAATTACAACTCGTAAAAACGGAGAATTTCAATTCAATTTAAAAGCTGGAAACGGTCAAACTATTCTTGCAAGTGAAGGTTATACAACCAAAGCTGCTTGCGAAAACGGAATAGAATCAGTTAGAAAAAATTCACAAGAGGATGCTCGTTACGATCGTCTTGAAGCTAAAAGTGGTCAAGTTTATTTTAATCTAAAAGCTGGAAACGGTCAAATCATTGGAAACAGTGAAATGTATGAAAGCGTAGCTTCAAGAGAAAACGGAATCGAATCAGTTAAGAAAAATGCTGCAGACGCAACAGTTGACGATCAATCGGCATAAAATTTAAAAATAGCTTACAAAAACCATCTTTATTAGGATGGTTTTTTTATTTTTACACTACATTCTAAATTAACAAATCAAAAATTTATGCCAATATTTAATCGTATTTTTTAAAAGATAACTAAATTTGTGCTGTCAATTTTGCTAAAAATATAATATATGTTTCATTCAAAAATATCGGGATTAGGATTTTATGTTCCTGAAAATGTGGTTACTAATGATGATTTATCCAAAATAATGGATACCAATGACGAGTGGATTCAAGAACGAACCGGAATTAAAGAAAGACGCCATATCATTCGTGGTGAGGATACCACAACAACGATGGGTGTAAAAGCTGCCGAAATAGCTATACAAAGATCTGGTGTTGCAAAAGAAGACATCGACTTTATTGTTTTCGCGACTTTAAGTCCAGATTATTATTTTCCTGGTCCAGGAGTTTTGGTACAACGTGATTTGGGTCTAAAAACCGTTGGAGCATTGGATGTGAGAAATCAGTGTTCGGGATTTATTTATGCTTTGTCGGTTGCCGATCAGTATATTAAAACCGGAATGTATAAAAATATTTTAATTATTGGTTCAGAAGTACATTCAACAGGTCTTGATATGACCGATAGAGGTAGAGGCGTTTCAGTAATTTTTGGTGATGGCGCAGGTGCAGCTGTCTTGAGTAGAGAAGAAGATTTGTCAAAAGGAATTTTATCAACGCATTTACATTCAGAAGGATTACATGCTGAAGAATTGATTGTTAAAGCACCAGGAATGGGCGATCGTTGGGTTACCGATATTATTGCAGATAACGATCCTAGTGATGATAGCTATTTTCCATACATGAACGGACAGTTTGTATTTAAAAATGCCGTGGTTCGTTTTAGTGAAGTTATTATGGAAGGATTGACTGCCAACAATTTGCAAGTATCAGACATTGACATGTTAGTTCCACATCAAGCCAATTTACGTATTTCACAATTCATTCAGCAGAAGTTTAAATTGTCTGATGATCAGGTTTTTAACAACATTCAAAAGTACGGTAATACAACTGCAGCTTCCATTCCGATTGCTTTAACCGAAGCTTGGGAACAAGGGAAAATCAAAGAAGGCGACACACTAGTCTTAGCTGCTTTCGGTAGCGGATTTACTTGGGCAAGTGCCATTATTAAATGGTAATTTTTCAAAATAATATATAAATTCAAAACTCGGAAAGTAATTTTCGAGTTTTTTTTTATTTCCAGAATTTGATCAAATAAATCTATTCTTCAAAGTTGAAATTCGTGTAATTAAAATTTTAATTCAAAATAATTCGTGAAAATTCGTGAAA
>NZ_DQDX01000036.1:23890-24514 GCF_003525665.1 Flavobacterium sp. | reverse complement strand
AATTCGTGAAATTCGTGTCAAATTTTTAAATGCAATCAATATCGAAAATTCGTTCGTTTTTCCAATAAAATCCTATCTTTGCAACCTTAAAAAAATAACAAAATGTCACTACAAGAAATTCTAAATCCGAGTATTAAAGAAGCTGTTCAAAAAACATTCGATGTCACTATCGAAAAAATTGAGTTTCAAGCTACTAGGAAAGATTTTGAAGGTGATATTACGATGGTGATTTTTCCATTACTGAAAATTATCAAAGGAAATCCGGTTGAAATCGGAACTAAAATCGGAAATTATTTAGTTGAAAATGTTCCACAAGTAGAGAAATTCAATGTAGTTGCAGGATTTTTAAACATTGTAATTTCGGATGCTTTTTATGTAAATTTCTTCAATGAAATTCAATCCAATGATAAGTTCGGGTTCTGTACTGCTTCCGCAAATGATAAAGCGGTTATGGTAGAATATTCGTCTCCAAACACCAATAAACCTTTGCATCTTGGTCACGTTCGAAACAATTTATTAGGTTATTCTGTAGCTGAAATTATCAAAGCATCAGGAAAAAAAGTATACAAAACCCAAATCATCAACGATAGAGGAATTCACATTTGTAAATCGATGTTGGCTTGG
>NZ_DQDX01000036.1:18600-23818 GCF_003525665.1 Flavobacterium sp. | reverse complement strand
TCGATGTTGGCTTGGCAGAAATTCGGAAACGGACAAACTCCTGAAAACTCTGGTTTGAAAGGCGATAAACTGGTTGGAAATTTTTATGTAGAATTTGATAAAGTTTACAAAACCGAAATAGCTGCTTTAATGGCTGAAGGAAAAACCGAAGAAGAAGCTAAAAAACAAGCACCAATTATTCTAGAAGCACAACAAATGCTACTAGATTGGGAAGCTGGAAAACCAGAAGTTATGGAACTTTGGAAAACCATGAACCAATGGGTTTACGATGGTTTTGCTCAAACGTATAAAAGTTTAGGAGTTGATTTTGATAGTTATTACTACGAATCCAATACTTATTTATTAGGAAAAGAAGTAGTTCAATTTGGACTAGAAAAAGGAATTTTCGAAAAAGATGCTGATGGTTCGGTTTGGATTGACTTAACACCAGACGGATTGGATAGAAAAATCGTGCTTCGTTCAGACGGAACTGCGGTTTATATGACGCAAGATATTGGAACAGCGATTCAACGTGTGAAAGATTTTCCAGATGTTGGCGGTATGGTTTACACTGTTGGAAACGAACAAGACTACCACTTCAAGGTATTGTTTTTAATTCTGAAAAAACTTGGTTTTGAATGGGCAGAAAACTTGTATCATTTATCATACGGAATGGTAGAATTGCCATCAGGAAAAATGAAATCTCGTGAAGGAACTGTGGTTGATGCCGATGATTTAATTGAAGAAATGACAACAACAGCTAAATCAATTTCAGAAGAATTAGGAAAATTGGACGGTTATTCTGATGAAGAAAAAGCCAATTTATACAAAACCATCGGACTTGGAGCTTTGAAATATTTTATGTTGAAAGTAGATCCTAAAAAATCAATGATGTTCAATCCAGAAGAATCGGTTGATTTTGCTGGAAATACTGGAGCATTTATTCAATATACATACGCTCGAATTCAGTCTATTTTGCGAAAAGCTGCATTCGATACTACTCAAAAAGTAACTATCGAATTACATCCGAAAGAGAAAGAATTAATTAAGCAAATTGAGTTGTTTCCAGAAGTAATTCAGAATGCTGCTCACAATCATAGTCCAGCTTTAGTTGCTAATTATACGTATGATTTGGTGAAGGAATTCAATTCGTTTTACCAAAATGTATCTATTCTTGGTGAAGAAAATCAAGACAAAAAAGTATTTAGAGTTCAACTTTCTAAAAAAGTTGCCGATACTATAAAACTTGCTTTTGGATTATTAGGAATTGAAGTTCCAGAACGAATGTAAATACAAAGAAAGGTTGATTAATTTCAACCTTTTTTATTTAAAAATTATACCTTAAAAAAGCATTAAACGTTCTTTCTAATGCAAAAGTATTTACTTGTTCAATAGAATTTGTATTGGTATTTACACGGTAATTTTGATTGATTATAATTTTAGAATCCAATAAATTTTGAACCGAAAATCCGAAAAGTAAATTCGATTTTTCACTAATTGAAATTTTATAACTACTGGAGAAATTCATTTGAAAATAATCTTCAAGATTGGTCGAATTTGGTTCTTGATAGCCAATTTCTGGATTATTTGGCGTGTTAAAAATTGGTAACGAATTCGAAGGCAATGTGTTGGGTTTTCCTGTAAACCATCTTGAACCAATAGCTATTTTTAATTTTTGATAATCATAAATTAAAGCCATTCCTACATTGTGATTGATCTCATAATTATTAGGAAAAGCATTAGTTGAAAAACTTTCGAAATTATAATTGTTATTTGTATAAGTATAACTAAGCCACGCTGTAAAGTTGTACAACTGTTTCTGAATTAAAAACTCTGAACCTAGAACGGTATATTTTCCGTTTATTCTTGAAAATTCCAATTGGTTTTGAAATCCTTGACTCATGCTGGTAATTCCGTTTACCGATTTGTAGAAATTATCTAAAGTCAGCAACCAATTGTTCTTTTTAAAAGTAAATCCAACTGAAACCTGATTGCTTTTAACCACAGGAATCGTTTCGTTATTGGCTAAAATCCATCGGCGTTTTTCTACACCAAGAAAATCTTGTTGCAAATCGACAATTTGTGAAGTAACTTGACTTTTTCTTTCGGCTAAAATTTCTGCAAAAAAGGATTTAGAAAACGAATAATTAAATTGTAATCGTGGTTCCAATAAATATTCTTCGAGTTGCGTAATATAAGTTTGACGCAAACCAATAGCTGTTCTAAGTTTTTTATTTTCAGACGAATACATAATTTCTCCAATTAAGGAATGACTGTGTAAAACATCTTTAATTCTTCTTGAAAAAATTGGACTGTTGATGCGATCAAAATTTCGAATTCCGATTTCGTTGAATTGATAACCGTTGTTGAATTTCCAATTTGTAGCCATTTGATGACTGTTTTTAATTTTAATTCCAGTATCTAAAATGGTGTTTTCTTGATTCAAAATTTGATTACTTTGTATCGATTCATTTTCAGATTCAATCGTGTAATACGAAGCATAAATGTTTATTTCTGATTGGTTTTTCTTATTCCAATTCACTTTTAAAGTAGTGTTTCCACCCAAAGTATGTTGTTCTAAAGAACTATTTTTAGCAATTAAAATAGAATTCTCCTCTTTTGATTCGTTGAATTCTAAAAGGTTATTTATTGTAATTAAATCGACATTCAGATCTATTTTCGAATTGATTTTTTGATTGAATTGCAATGAGAAATCATAAAAATAGAAATCCTCATTGTTCATGTAATTAATTACTTGATCGTTAGTAATATTAGTAACGGCTGTATTTTGAAAAATTCGATTGTAGTAGTTTTTGTAAGTTGGCGAATTGATAAAATCGGTGTGAGAACGGCGCGCACTTAATTCGAGATTTGAATTTTTAGAAGTTTTAAATTTGGCATTAACATCGGCGCTAATCATATTAACTCCAATAGAACCGTTAGTTTCCTCTGATGTACTTTTGTTTGTAGAAATATCGACAACGCTAGAAACACTTTCACCATAAAAAGGAGAACTTCCGTTTTTAGTAATTTTAATGGTATTTGCCAAATTCGGATTCAAAGCAGATATTAATCCGAAGAAATGACCTGTTTGAAAGAGTCGAATTCCGTTCCATAGAAACAAATTTTGATCATGTGTTCCGCCTCGAACGTTGAGGTTTGAGATGGTTTCGTCTGTGCTTGCAATTCCCGGAATTTGTTTTAATGTTTCAAATACATCGGGTTCGATTAAACCAGGAAGAAGTCCGAATTTTTTAGGTTTTATTTCAAAAGTTCCGTCTAATTTTTTTGTAATTCCTTTCGTTAAATAGGTTTGAGTTACTACTTCAGATAACTCATTTAAGATCGGTTTTAAAGTTAAAGTCGGACACTTATTTGTATATAATTCAATGGATTGAATAGTTAGTTTTTCGTAATTTACGTGTGAAAATTCTATTGGATTTATTGATTTTATGTTTAATTCAAAATACCCATTTTCATTACTCGAAGTGGAATAGTTTGTTCCAACTACTTTTATGTTTGCATAAGCAATGGGTTGATTAGAAAAGACGTCCACAATAAATCCGCACAAGGGTTTATCAAGGTCTTTATTATTAATCACAGCAATATAACTTTTAGATGTAAATTGAAATTTTAAACGCGTTTTATCAGAAATATAATCGAGTTTTTCATTTAAAGTTAAGGAGTTTTTTGGTGGAATAATTTTGAAAATCGCAATTTCTTCATCAATGTAATTAAATTTCACATCATGTTTTTGTTCTATCTTTTCAAGAATTTTAAGCAATAAAATAGTTTCGCTTTTATCTTGAGCATTGGCACCCAAAATAAAAACTAAGCACAGTAACAAAGGCGCTAAAAACTTTTTTATTTTCACTTTATTTCTTCAATAACATAGTTTGAATTAGTAGATTTCGAATAATTTAAGTGATAGATTGAGGTGATTGTTTTTAAGGCAATATCAATATTGTTCGATGGAATTTTACCAGTAAACAATTGATCTGATTTGATGTTTTTAGCATCAATTGTAACATTGTATTGTCGTTGAATTTCTTCTAAAACAGTCGTTAATTTTTCTTTTTCAAATGCTAATTCTTTAGAAAGCCATATTGGTTTCGCATCGGAAATCGTTTTGCTTACAATTCTCTCATTGCCTTCAAAAGAAACCATTTGACCTGGAGTCAAAATTACTTCTTGAGCGTTGAAGTTTACTTTTACTTTTCCTTCGAAACAAACTACATCAAATCGATCTTTTCTTGCTTTTACATTAAATTGTGTGCCAAGAACACTTACTTTACCTAGGTTGGTGTTGACTTCAAACTTTTTTCCTTTGGCAACTTTAAAGTAGGCCTCGCCATTTAATTCTAACTTTCGATTGTCGTCCCAATTCCACTTTGAATAATCAATTTGCGAACCCGAGTTTAATACTACTTCAGAATTATCTGGTAATAAAAAGGTAGTTTGTTTTCCATTTTCTGCCAATTCTGTAGTAGGAGTGAATGTATTGTAAGCAAAAAATAATCCAAATCCTATTACTAAAACAGCTGCAATTCTCATGAACCAGTTTGGTTTTAAAGTAACTACTTTCGGAGTTTGTTTTTTAGTTTCTAATACGTTGGTCAACAGTTTATGTTCATCAAACGAAGGTGTTTCTAATTGCGATGAATATAATTTTATTTTTTCATATAATGGAAAGTCAGGATCAGCTTGAAATTCTTTCAATTCTGCATCAGTCATTTCTCCATCAAGCCATTTTGCTAATTTGTAATTTTCTTCCATAATTTTAGTATCACTTCAATGTAACAAGCTACTTTAAATTTACCCTACTTAAAATTTTCAAATTCTTTTCGTAATTCGACTAATGCTAAATGAATACGTTTTTCCACAGCTTTAACGCTAATATTAAGTTCTTCGGCAATTTGAGTATATTTTTTTCCGTCTATGCGGTGCATTAAAAAAGCTACACGTTGTGTTTCATTCAATCGGTCAATGGCATTTAATAGTTTGGATTTAAATTGTTCTTCCTCTAATAAAAATTCAGGATTTTGATTGGATCTATCATTTAGAGAATTGTTCTTTTGATAATTGATAACCACTTTTTGATGCGCAATTACATTTAGAGATGTATTATTTGCAATAGTATAAATATAAGATTTGGCTTTTTCTAGCGGAACATCGGCACAATTTTGCCATAATTTTATGAAAGCTTCTTGCGTAGCATCTTCTGCTTGATCTTGATATA
>NZ_DQDX01000036.1:0-18489 GCF_003525665.1 Flavobacterium sp. | reverse complement strand
TCTTGATCTTGATTTCCAAATTTGTAAAGCAGAAAATTTCGTAACTGTTTTACATGATTTTTAAAGAATTCTGAAAAAACATTTTCTTGGCAAGTGTCCGACATTTTTTTCTTTAGAATTTAATGAGGTATAAAGTAGTGTAAATGTAATTATTTTTTTTATTTTTAGGTAGGGTTTTATTTAGGTCAATTGTTTTTAATTAAATACGTGCATATTATGAGAGCTAATCAATTTATTTTACTAGGTTTTTTATCTATTTTATTTTTCTCTTGTCAAAAAGAAGAAAACGAAGTGATTCAAGATCCAACGCAAAACTTAAATAAAACTTCACCATTAGTAAATTTATTATCTAGAGTTTCGCAAAACGCTACTTCACAAGATAATGTTTTAGATAATTCTAGTTGTTTTAGTGTGCAATTGCCAGTAACCGTTATTGTAAATGGTGCTAATGTAGTTGTTCAAACTCAAGCTGATTATCAAACGGTTCAAGATGCCATCGACGCTTTTTCTGATGATGACGATATTGTAAATTTCATTTATCCGATAACTATTCAGTATCAAAATTTTTCTACTCAAGTTATAAATAATGCTGATGCTTTAGATGATGTCTTAGACGATTGTGAAGAAGATGACGACGATGATTTTGATGAAATTGATTGTATTACTCTAAATTATCCTGTTGTCTTAAATATATATGACAGCAACAATCAATTGGCTAGTACATTGACAATAACTAATGATGTTCAGTTTTATAATTTTATAGAGAATCTAGATGAAAACGAATTTATTGCAATCAACTACCCAATTTCTCTTGTAGATTCCAACGGCAATAATGTTGTCATTAATAGCAACAGTCAGTTAGAAGAAATAATTGAAGAAGCTATCGATGATTGCGATGATAATTCTGGTGGCGGTGGCGGAGGAAATGCCAATTTTTCTGATGTTATTACAAATGGAACTTGGTATATTTCTTATTTTTTCGAAGACGATGACAATGAAACGAGCGATTATATCGGCTATAATTTTACATTTTCTACAACCGGAACGATTACAGTAGTGAAAGCTTCAACAACAACTACTGGAAGTTGGAGCAGTTATATTGACAGTGGCGATGATATAATGGAATTAAATTTTAATGATTACAATTTAGATGAATTAGAAGAAGATTGGGAAATTACAGAATATTCTTCAACAGTCATAAAACTTAAGCATGTAAGTGGTGGCAATGGCGGAACAGATTATTTATATTTTACAAAAAATTAAAAACCAACAATAAATAAACCAATAGTATGAACACAATGAAAACAAAAAACAGTACCAATTCTTTATTGGAAAAAGGAAAAAAAATAGCGATTATTCCTTTTCTATCTGTCGTATTTTTTATGAATATGGCATCTACTTGTAGTAATGATGATGACAATAATAATTCATCTTCCGATCCAACGCCGGTTATTAACACAGTAACTTCTGGAACATGGCGCGTAACTTATTATTTCGATACTGATTCTAATGAAACTAGTGATTTTGCTGGATACAATTTCACTTTTGGTTCGTCAAATGTTTTGACAGCAACTAATGGAACAAATACCTACACAGGTTCATGGTCTGTTACAAATGATGATAGTGATGATGATAATCCAAGTAGTGATTTAGATTTTAATATTCTTTTTTCATCTCCAGCAAATTTCGCAGATTTATCTGATGATTGGGATATCGTTTCAAGAACTGCAACCAAGATAGAATTGATTGATGTAAGCGGAGGAAATGGTGGAACTGATTATTTGACTTTCGAAAAAAATTAATGTAACCTACTTTATGCATGTAAATTAACCATTCAAATTTTTGAATGGTTTTTTTGTATTTAAGTTTTTTCCTAAATTGTTTTGTAGCTTTTAAATTGAAGTTTATTTATAATTAAGTTGGATTTTAAACTTAGTTTTCGCCTTTTAAATCAGTTGAATTGTTTTGAAGGTTGTAGAATGAATTCTTTACGCTAGCTTTAATTACTTCTAGTTGTCTGACGCTACATCTCTTTCATTTATTTGAAAATAAGTATGCTATAAATGTTTCCAATTGCTTTCTTATGTCAATAGAAATTCATTTCAAAAGCTTAAATAAGGAGTTAATTACTTACGAATAATCACAAAAAAAAGGTTCAAATGATAATTCATTTGAACCTAATTTTATTTAAAAAAGTAAATTATTTTACTGATTTTATTTTGCCATCATCATCGTTATCGTCGTCGTCATCGTCATTTCCGTCATCATCATTGTCATCGTACAAATCAGTAGCATCTTTAATTTTGTTCTTGATTAAATTAGCCAAACCGTTATTTCCATCGGTATCAATCGGACTAATTTCGATAAGACCATCATTATTTCCATCAGTAGCCGTTGTTAAATCTACCGAAGCTAAAATAGCATCCAAATTAAAATCAAAAACTATCGTAGCACTATTGTTTGTAATTGTAAGATCTTGATTGGCATCATCGTAGTCAATTTCAAATTCTTCACTAATGTCATGCCAAAATACAAATGGAATGTCATTTATTGTACCTTTTATTTGAACCGATTTGTTAAACAAAGGACTAGCTGCATTGACACTTTTATGCATATTAAATTTAACTTCTTCATAAACTCCATTTGGAATGTCAAGAGTGGTAATTGTCGTAATTCCACTTAATAAATCCAATTCGAATGGACCGCTCAATTTAAATTCGTCATCATCGCCATAAAAACCATCGCCATAGTTATCATCGTCATCATCATAAAAATCATCATCCAATTCAAATTCAATATTTTTTAAATTGATTTGAAATTCTGTAATACTAACAGCATTCGTTGTTTTAGCCGAAGTTCCAGAATAAGTAGCTTTTGCTTGAATTTTTAAATTTTCAGATGATTGATTGTCATCGGTACTGCATGAAGTTGTACTTGCCAAAATAACAGCAACAAGCCCAAGTAATGTTTTTCTGTTTTTCATAATAGTATTTTTTTATGTTTATAGTAGTAAAACATTTCACATTGAAATTACCCTACCAATAGTTTTAAAAAATTTGCATAAATCATTTTTTGATGCTCAAAACCTTTACCTTATATTTGCAACTTAATAAAACAGAAAACTATGTTCAATAATTTAAGCGATAAATTAGATAAAGCATTTCATATCCTAAAAGGACACGGAAAAATCACTGAAGTAAACGTTGCAGAAACTCTTAAAGAAGTTCGTCGTGCGTTACTTGATGCCGATGTTAACTTTAAAATTGCCAAAGATTTTACTACAACAGTAAAAGAAAAAGCAATCGGACAAAACGTTTTAACTACACTTGAGCCAGGTCAATTACTTGTAAAAATAGTTAAGGACGAACTAGTTGAGTTAATGGGTGGCGATGCTGCAGGAGTAAACCTTTCTGGTAATCCAACTGTAATATTAATGTCGGGTTTACAAGGTTCGGGTAAAACTACGTTCTCTGGTAAATTGGCTAATTATTTAAAAACTAAGAAGAACAAAAAACCACTTTTGGTAGCTTGTGATATTTATCGTCCTGCGGCAATCAACCAGTTGCATGTTGTTGGAGGTCAAATAGGAGTAGAGGTTTATTCGGAACCAGAAAATAAAAATCCAGTTTCAATTTCTCAAAATGCAATTGCTTATGCTAAAGCCAATGGTTTTAACGTAGTAATTGTCGATACTGCAGGTCGTTTAGCCGTTGATGAGGAAATGATGAACGAAATTGCCAATGTTCATAAAGCAATTCAACCACACGAAACCTTGTTTGTAGTAGATTCTATGACAGGTCAAGATGCTGTAAATACTGCAAAAGCATTCAACGATAGATTAAATTTTGATGGAGTTATCTTAACAAAATTAGACGGTGATACTCGTGGTGGAGCTGCAATTTCTATTAAATCAGTAGTAAACAAACCAATAAAATTCATCGGAACCGGTGAAAAAATGGATGCTATTGATGTGTTTTATCCGTCACGTATGGCCGATAGAATTTTGGGTATGGGTGACGTTGTGTCTCTTGTAGAAAGAGCACAAGAGCAATATGACGAAGAAGAAGCAAGAAAATTACAGAAGAAAATTGCTAAAAACGAATTCGGTTTTGATGATTTCTTAGTGCAAATCCAACAAATTAAAAAAATGGGTAGCATGAAAGATTTAGTTGGAATGATTCCTGGTGCCGGTAAAGTAATGAAAGATGTAGAAATTGAAGACGATGCTTTCAAACATATTGAAGCCATCATTCATTCAATGACGCCGGTTGAAAGAACGAAGCCAGCACTTTTAGATATGAAAAGAAAAACCAGAATTGCCAAAGGTTCTGGAACCAAAATAGAACAGGTAAATCAGTTGTTAAAGCAATTCGACCAGATGAGCAAAATGATGAAAATGATGCAAGGTCCAGGTGGAAAAAATATGATGCGCATGATGGGCAACATGAAAGGCATGAAATAAAAAATGTAGAGACGCGATTTATCGCGTCTTTTTTTATTGAATTCAATTTATTGAATTCAATAAAATGAATTCCCAATATTAAATATCACACAACACAAATAACTACACAAAATGCAAATTTTAGACGGAAAAAAAGTATCGGAAGATATTAAAAATGAAATAGCAGCCGAAGTCCAAAAGATGAAGGACAACGGTGAAAAAGTGCCACATCTTGCAGCAATTATTGTTGGAAACGACGGAGCAAGTTTGACTTATGTTGGAAGCAAAGTAAAAGCATGTGAACGCGTTGGTTTTGAATCGACTTTAGTGAAAATGCCAAGCACAACATCTGAAACGGAATTGCTTAAAAAAATCAAAGAACTAAATCAAGATGATAATATCGATGGATTTATAGTTCAGTTGCCGTTACCAAAACAAATTGATACTCAAAACATCATTATGTCAATTGATCCAAGTAAAGATGTTGACGGATTTCATCCTGAAAATTTCGGAAAAATGGCATTGGATATGACTACATTTATTCCGGCGACACCTTTTGGAATTCTAGAATTATTAGAACGTTACAATGTTACAACCGAAGGAAAACATACTGTTGTAATTGGTAGAAGTCACATTGTTGGTCGACCAATGAGTATTTTAATGGGAAGGAAAGGTTTCCCAGGAAATTCAACTGTTACATTAACGCACAGTCATACTAAAAACATCAATCAAATCACTTCTCAAGCCGATATTATCATCACCGCACTTGGTGTTCCTAATTATTTGAAAGCCGAAATGATTAAAGATGATGCTGTAATTATTGACGTTGGTATTACTCGTGTTATCGATGAAACTTCTGAAAAAGGATACCGAATTACTGGTGACGTAGATTTTGAAATGGTTTCTAAAAAAGCTTCGTTCATCACACCTGTTCCTGGAGGAGTTGGACCAATGACAATTGCCATGTTGCTTAAAAACACACTTTTAGCAAGAGAACAAAAAAGATTAAAAAAATAAAATGACAATTTCTATTGCACAAAAAAGCCAACTCTTTATTATTAAGGAGTTGGCTTATACAATTTGGCCTGTTGCTTATGGAGAAATTCTTTCCCAAGAGCAATTGGATTATATGTTGGATTTAATTTATACTATCGAATCACTCGAAAAACAAGTCGATAACAATCATGTTTTTCTTTTAGTAGAAGACGATAATCAATTCGTCGGATTTGCTTCTCATGAATTAAATTTCGAAAATTCGAATAAAACTAAGATTCAAAAATTATATGTTTTACCAGAAATTCAAGGCAAAGGAATTGGAAAACATTTGATAAATTACATCAAACAAATTGCAATTGACAATAAAAATTCCGGACTTATTTTAAACGTAAATCGATTCAATAAATCGAAAGAATTCTACCTAAAATATGGTTTCGAAATCACTAAGGAAATCAAAATCGACATAGGAAACAACTACATTATGGATGATTATATAATGGAATTTAAGTTTCCTAAATAATTATTTCAAAGTTCCTTCTAATTTAACATTCACCTTTCTAGAAACTTTTTTGCTCACAACACTCGGAATTTTAATATCAAAATCATCGGTATTTACAGTGAAATTAGATACTATCGAAACTCCATTAGCCGTTTTCTTGATAGAAGCCGTTATGGTAATGTCTTTCGATTTTCCGTGAAGTTCTAGCTTTCCTTTTACGGTAAAACTTTTAGCATCTGAAGTCAATTTAGAATAATCGAAATTTTCAATTTTTCCTTTAAAAGTCGATTTCGGATATTTATCACTTTCCATGTAGTTTTCATTAAAGTGTTCTTCCATCAAAGCGATTTTGAATTTAAATCCTTTGACCAAAGCAAGTGAGGCAATTTCACCAGTTTTAGTATTTATAATAATTGTTACACCATCATTTTTAGCTTTTATTTCTTCAAATGCTGGAACCGATGCTTCAAATGCTAGCGAACCGTTTTTAGTAACTATTTTGTCTTGTGCAACTACAATCGAACTAGTAAGTAAGAAAATTGCGATAATTATATTTTTCATAAATGTATTTTTTAAAAGTGTATATTAATTATTCAGCCAAACCTTCACTGTTCCACTGACTTATTAAATTAATTGAAGCTTGAGGTAATCTTGGTCCGCCCAATGGCATTGCACCGCTTGCTCCTTCATTTCTAGAAATTCTATTAATTAAGCCTGCGTTTAAAACCGCATCTCTAACATTTTCGTATGTTGTTAAAGAGTTTGGAGCACCATTTGTTGGTGTTGCTCCATGGCATTGAATGCAGTTATTGTCAATAATACTCTTTACAGCAGAAGTGTAAGTAATTTCAGCAACTGGTTGTGAGTCAATTAAATCATCGGTACTACTATCAGTACAACTTGTAAATGGTAGAACAAGTACAGTTAAAAAAGGTAAGATTCTGGTTTTCATAGATTTTTATTTAAATATGATTTAAATCATTTGTTAAAATTAAAAAAAAATTATTAGTTTTGATTAATTATTATGAAAATGAAAAAAAAGTTATTAATTGTTTTAGTTATTGTTATAATTTTTGGTTTTGCAGGATATAAATATGTTTACAAAGACCATCGTGATGTGAGCAGTGAAGAGGCTTCTTTTAAAATTACTTTAGCTGATTTAAAAGCAGATTTCGAAAAGAATGATAGTGTTGCAAACACTAAATACCTAGACAAAGCTATAGCTATTTACGGAGAAGTTACTAGTTTAGATTTAGAAACCAACGAAATTATTGTCGATTCTAATTTATCGGCAACAATTAAAGGTAAAGTAAATGTGAAAAAAGGTGATAAAGTAACAGTAAAAGGAAGATTTATTGGTTACGACGATTTGCTTGAAGAATATAAAATGGACAATTGCGTAATTGAATAATGATGAAAAAACTTCTAGTAATTCTAGTATTGAATTCTTTTTTAAGCTTTGCTCAAGAGAAAGACATTTTTACAATTGCAAGATCAGGAACTGTGGAAGAAGCCGAATTGTTTTTGAAAAATAATAGTGAAGCAATCAACAAAATAAACGAATACGGATTTTCACCCTTAATTCTAGCTTGTTACAAAGGGAAATATGAGTTAGCCGAATTTTTTATAAAAACTAAAGCCAACTTAGATTACGTATCTGAAGAAGGAACAGCATTAATGGCAGCAACGGTGAAAGGTGATGCGAAGTTGACACAATTATTATTAAGTAAAGGTGCAAATCCTAACTTGACCAATTTTGAAGGAATAACGGCCTTAATGTATGCTACACAATTTAAAAACGAAGCGATTGTCAAATTACTATTGCAATACAAAGCCGACAAAACGCTATTAGACAAACAAGGAAGAACGGCATTTGAGTTTGCTGTTTTTTCTAAAAACGAAAATATAATTAACCTCTTAAAATAAAATGCTATGAAATTGAAAATTACTCTTTTATTAACCTTACTTAGTTTGGGTGCTTTTGCTCAATCTAAATCTACCGGAAATATTGCCTTAGGTGCGAATATGTCGGCAAATCTTACTCTAAACAATGCCACATCTACGGTTACCTTATCTTTAACAGGACCAAATGACAAATGGTTTTCATTACAATTTGGATCTTTTACTGGTGGTATGCAAGCAGGAACCGATGTTGTTTATTGGAATAATACTACTTTGGTAGATGCGAGACATGTTGGTATTGGATCAGCACCATCTGTAGATGCAACTAATAATTGGACTTTTGTTTCTAATAATCCTACTGGTGCTACACAAAGAACTATTGTTTTTACTCGTCCATTTAATACAGGCGATGTAAACGATTATACTTTTAATTACGCTGATGCAAATATTGATTTAGCATGGGCAATTGCAAATTCAGCAACGTATGCTGTAACAAGTTACCATGGCGGAGGAAACAGAGGTGTTTTAGTTGATACAGCTACAACTCTTAGCTTAGACAAATTCTCTTTAAACAACGCACAAGTATATCCAAATCCGTCTAATGGAGATTTTAATATTAAATCGGAAACCATTATCACTAAAGTTAACGTATATACTCAAACAGGTGCTTTTGTAAAAACAGTTGAAGTAGAAAATAATGCAGATAATGCAGCAATCAACATCAATGGTTTGTCTACAGGAGTTTATCTAATTGAATTAGTTAACGACACAGAGAAATCTTGGAAGAAAATCATTGTAAACTAGGTTTATAAATAGATTTCCACAAATTAATAGAACCGTGTTGTCTTTTTCAAAATGTAAGATAGCACGGTTTTTTATGTACAATTAATTATAAAAATATGAAAAAGATTTTAGTTTTGTTATTGTTTCCTTTTACGCTTTTTGCACAAGATGATTTATTAAAAGAAATCGATTCGGTTGCTACCAATGAACGAGTAGAATCGGCTTTTAAGGGTTTGAAAATCGTCAATATTGAATCTACAAAATTGGCTGCCAAAGGCGATTTGTATTTTATTGTTTCCCACAGATTTGGTTCGGTTAAAGATGGTTTTGAAGGTTTCTTCGGATTGGACAATGCAGCAACGCAATTAAAATTTGTTTACGGTGTAAACGATTGGCTTACAGTAAGCGGAGCAAGAAGCGAATTAGTTTATGATTTTGCTGCCAAAGTAATGCTTCAACCACAAATAAAAGATGGTTTTCCAGTTGCAATTGTTGGATTTTCAAGCTTAGGAATCAACAATACTTTAAAGGAAAGCAATTATCCAAACATGGAATTTGAAGATAGATTAATCTATGTTTCGCAATTATTGGTTTCTAGAAAATTCAGTAATAAATTCTCTTTAGAATTGGCTCCGACGTATTTTCACGAGAATTTCGTAGAAGATGACAATCAAGAAAACAGCCAATTTGCAATAGGAATGGGCGGACGTTATAAACTTACTAATCGTTGGTCATTGAATGTCGATTATGCAGCTCATTTAAATCGTTCTTCAACATCAAGATTTAAAAATCCGTTATCAATTGGAGTGGATTTAGAAACTGGTGGACACGTTTTTCAAATGCATTTTAGTAGTTCACAAGGAATTCACGAATCGGGTTTCTTAGGAAATACAACTGGCGATTGGACCAAAGGCGATGTCTTCTTCGGATTTAACTTGTTGAGAGTTTTCTAAAAAAAAAATCCTGCATCTTCTTTTCAGAATTTGCAGGATTAAAAAAAAACCTAATCAACCAATCAATCTTTATTTTTTGTCTTCTACTTTAGCTTTTGTACCATCAGCTTTATAGTAGTAGTAATCGTCGTTGTTATTGCTGTTGTTGTAAGCATAATCAGTGTTGTTTGTAGTTGGACCATAGTAGTAATCGTTGGTAAACCCAGCGTTTCTTCTACCTTTTATGCTTCCAATAGTATCTACAATTTCACCTCTTCTGTTGTACACTATTCGCATTCCACCAATTTGTGTAAGAGCAAATCTGTTGTATCTCATGTAAACCGTTCCAATTCGGCTTACTCTATCTTGGTTATCGTAGTTAATGAAGGTGTTTCCAACTCTTCTAACTCTACCAAAACTATCGTGTTCTATTAAAGTTCCGTAGTTAACTGGTCTGTTGTTTCTTGCTACTTCGGCACTTCTTCTTCCAGCACTTTTAAAGAAATAATCTCCTTGAGAATCATTTGGACGAGTGTTAAAATCGAAATCTCCATTTGGAAAAACAAAGAACTCAATGCCGCGTTCTACAAAAGATAATGGCTCATCGTTAAAGCTCGCTCTTGTTATTGTTCCTTCATCAGTACGTTTTAATTCTGATGCGTTCGCTACACTTCCAACTAGTAAAATGCTAGCTACTAATAATGTAATTTTTTTCATGATATTTAGAATTAATGTTTTGTACTTACTCTTTCGATTTTCAGTTTCTTCGACCAGATATTTTCTGATACTTGATACATTCCAAGATGTGTGCCAAAGCCAGTATAATGATTTGTCAACGATTTGTTAACGATTATTAAGTGGTTGAATTACATTTGATTAATTCAAATTTTGGATAATTCAAAGTTTATTGTGTTTTATTATTAAGTCGTTATTTTTTTTATATTTTTGTTGCCATATATAAATTAATACCAAATTTTTTTTATGAATTCTAATTCAAGAAGCACGCTTTTATTTGCTTTTACACTTATAAGTTTCTTTACTGTTAATTCACAAACATTTATTCCGGCTTATCAGACAGTGGTGAATCAAACATCACAAAATAATATCACCACAAATCTTACCGAATTTGAAGCTTTAGGTGTTAAAAGAAGAGGAACTGCACCTTTACAAAACACACTGAATTGGTTAAAAAATAAATATCTAAGTTACGGATATACAGCAAGTCAGATGCAAGAAGATTCTTTTACAAATGGAGCGTTTACTTGTAAAAATTTAATTCTAACTAAAGTCGGAACATTGTATCCAAATACCTATGTTATTGTTTGCGGACACTATGATTCTGTAGTTGGAACTGGAACTAATGATAATGGAAGTGGCGTGGTTTCAATTCTAGAAGTTGCTCGTTTATTGCAAAATATTCCAACCGAATACTCTATAAAGTTTATAAATTTCAGTGGAGAAGAAGATGGACTTGTGGGAAGTCAACATTATGTAAGTTCGGTTGTGAACTCTACAACACCAAAAATGAATATTAAATTAGTTTTTAATTTAGATGAAGTTGGTGGCGTTGCCGGAATGATAAACAACAACATAACTTGCGAAAGAGATACAGGAAGTCCAACTTCTAATAATGCTGCGTCAAATACAATCACTAACCAATTAATCAATTGCGTTGGATTGTATACTTCTTTAAATACTACATTATCGTATGCGTATGCTTCAGATTATATGCCATTTGAAGATAATAACGAAGTGATAACTGGTTTTTTCGAAACAAATGAAACGACTCACAGACATACTGCAACCGATTTTTTAGTAAATATGGATCCAGTTTACAATTTTAATGTTGCCAAAGCTGCTGTTGGAGCCACGATGCATTTTGCAGTAGCAAGTACATCTACTTTAGAAACGGAAAGCTTTAATACCGATTTTCAAGTGAGTTTTTATCCAAATCCAACCAAAGAAATTTTAAATATCACCAAAGGAACTATTCCTAGTGAAGGCTACCAATTTTCTTTAATCGACATCAATGGTAAAGTAGTTTTAAATAAAAAGTATGATAATGCAAAATATATTGAGCAAGTAAATGTTAGCTCACTTTCTAAAGGAATTTATTTATGTGTTTTAAATTTTGATAAGCAATCGGTTTCTAGAAAAATCTTGATTGACTAAATAATTTTAATCTTTATATAGTGTACAAAAAAAATGCTTCCGTTTCTGGAAGCATTTTTTATTTATAAATTGTAGTTTAAAATCTTATTTCGAATTATAAACTTTAATTCCTTCTTTTAGAATTTCTACCGAACGAATTAAGTCTTCTTTTTTCAATACATAAGCAATTCTAACTTCGTTCAAACCTACATTTGGTGTTGAGTAAAATCCAGCCGCTGGAGCAACCATAACTGTTTCACCATTTAAGTCATACGATTCTAATAACCATTGTGCAAATGCATCTGCGTTATCAATTGGCAATTGAGCAATACAATAAAAAGCACCTTTTGGAGTAGCGACTTTTACGCCTTCAATTTTTTGTAATTCAGCAATTAAAGTGTCGCGTCTGTCTTTGTATTCTTCAATAACTTCGTCAAAATAACTTTGTGGAGTTTCCAATGCAGCTTCGCTAGCAATTTGAGCAAACGTTGGCGGACTCAATCGCGCTTGTGCAAATTTCATTGCCGTTGCCATTACTTCTTTATTTTTAGAAACAATACAACCAATTCGAGCGCCACACATACTGTATCTTTTAGAAACAGAATCAATCATAATCGCGTTTTCCTCAATTCCAGGAACGTTCATTACTGAGTAGTGTTTTTCGGTTTCATCATAAATAAATTCACGATAAACTTCATCGGCAATCAAGAATAAATCATGTTTTTTTACAAGATCAGCCAATTGCTGAATCTCTTCTTGAGAATATAAATATCCAGTTGGATTTCCTGGATTACAAATTAAAATTGCTTTAGTTTTTGAAGTAATTAATTTTTCAAAATCTGAAATTGGAGGCAAAGCAAATCCAGTATCAATTGTAGAAATTACAGGTACAACTTTTACGCCAGATGCAGTAGAAAATCCGTTGTAATTAGCATAAAATGGCTCTGGAATAATAATTTCATCATCAACATCCATCGTGCTACCCATAGCAAAAAGTAATGCTTCAGATCCACCAGTTGTGATGATAATATCGGCTACATCAATTGGTAAACCGTGATTTTTATAATATTGAGAAAGTTTTGTTCTATAGCTTTCAAAACCAGCAGAATGACTGTATTCTAATACTTTAATGTCAACATTTTTAACTGCGTTTATAGCAACTTCTGGCGTTTTAATATCGGGTTGACCAATATTTAAATGGTATACTTTATGACCTTTTTTCTTAGCGATATCTGCATACGGAACCAATTTTCTAATTGGTGATTCCGGCATTTGCTTTCCTTTGTTTGAAACTTTTGGCATGATTGAAAATTTAGTTGTGCAAATTTGCGATTTTTTTATCGTATTATTTGTTAAAAATGCATTTTCACTTATTTTTTTTCTTAATTTTAATCAAATTCTAATTACATGAGATTAAAATTACTTTATGTTTTTATTTTACTTGTAGTTCAAAGTGTCTATTCTCAATCTGGATTTCAATTTGATGATAACAAAAACAAAGTCAGCATACCATTTAAATTTATAAATAATTTAATCATAATAACAGTAGAAGTAAATGGTATTCCGCTGAATTTCCTTTTAGATACTGGCGTTGAAGAATCTATCTTGTTCAGTTTAGATGAAACAGACGAAGTAAGTTTTGCTCAAGTTGAAAAAGTTAAAATTAAAGGTTTCGGAAAAAAAGAAGCATTCGATGGATATCTATCGACATTAAATGTGGTGAAAGCCAAAAGTTTTATCGATAAAAATCACTCCTTATATTTGGTTTTAGATCAAGACATAAACATTTCATCCAATGTTGGTGTGCCTGTAAACGGAATTATTGGGTATCATTTCTTTAAAAATAATCTAGTAAAAATTGATTTTGAATCTCAAAAAATCACAATCTACAGGAATCAAGAAAAACAACTTAAAAAAATCACCAAAACGTTCAGTAAAGTGCCACTAATTCTCAATAATGGCAAACCTTATTTTACAGCAGCAATACAATTTGATAAAAACAAGGATGACTTAAAAGCCAAATTACTCATCGATACCGGAAATAGTGATGCCGTTTGGCTTTTCAAAGAAAAAAATTCGCAAATACAAGTTCCAGAAATTAATGTAGACGATTATCTGGGAAGAGGTTTTAGCGGCGATGTTTTTGGTTATCGAGGTAGAATTCCCAAATTTTCTATCAACGAAATTGCTTTCAATTTGCCAATTATTGCCTTCCCAAACGCAGCAGAAACAACGCAAATTGATGCAATAGAAAACCGATTAGGATCAGTTGGTTCCGAAATAATGAAAAGATTCACCGTATATTTTGACTATCCAAATAGTACTATGTACTTAAAAAAGAACGATTTTTTTAACGATGAGTTCAATTTCAACATGTCTGGAATCGACTTGCAACACGAAGGTTTGCAATGGGTTAAAGAATCCTATGAAGACAAACCATCATTAGCCTACAATTTGCTTGACGGAAACGGTGAGAAAATTGCAAATAATCTTAAATATAAATTCGAACTAAAACCTATTTATATTATAACCAACATCAGAAAAAATTCTCCTGCTGATTTCGCCGGAATTCTAAAAGACGACATCATTGTAAAAGTAAATAATCGAAACGGATACAATTACTCATTACAACAACTAAACGAACTTTTAAAATCGGGTGAAGGAAAAACCATCGACTTGATAGTAGATAGAAAAGGAAAACTACTTAACTTTAAATTCCAATTAAAGAAAGTGTTGTAAAAAAAAAACGCTCCAATTTGGAGCGTTTCAATATTATTGCATCGGACTTGTTTTCTTTTTCTCTAAAGGGTTAACTTCTTGTTTTACAATAACTTCTCCTTTAATTTTCAATGAAACTCTTCCGCCTTCCACATTGGCAGCATTACTTTCTACAGTAATCGTTTTTCTAATCGGACCCGGACTCATATTATATTTAACCTCAATCTTATCCGATTTTCCAGGCATAATTGGCTGCGTAGGTTTTGTTGGAACCGTACAACCGCATGTAGATTGAACATTTGTAATAATCAACGGCTGATTTCCAGTGTTTGTAAATTCAAAAACACGAACTCCATTGTCTTGCTCCTTAGTAACAGTACCATAATCAATAGTATTGTCCTTTGCTTTAAATTCAATTTTGGCTTGAGCAAAACTCACAGCACTCACTAAAACTGAAACAAAAAGTATAATCTTTTTCATTTTTTCTAAATTTGTTCTGGGTAAAAATACTTACTTTAAATTAATACACAAAAATTTAATTCTTAATTTTTTATAAAAGCACATAATAGTTACTTTTGCATAGATATTACAAATAGTATACCAAGTTTTATTAGAAGCGAATGGCTCGCGATTTGTCAGCAATCCGTTTTCCTGCTTTCCGCAATATCTTTTCCTTTTTAAAGAAAAAAGAAAAAGGATATTTGCTCCAATCAGGGCTAATTAGTAATGGTATTGACTATTTGTATCAAAATTAAAAATACCTTCAGATTCTATCTGAAATCTAATATCTAAAATCTGAAATCTAAAATTATATGATTCCTGCACAATTCAACGCTAAAGAAGTAGAACAAAAATGGTACGACTACTGGATGAAAAACGATTATTTCACATCCAAACCCGACCATAGAACGCCGTATACCATTGTAATTCCTCCGCCAAACGTCACCGGAGTTTTGCACATGGGACACATGTTGAATAACACTATTCAAGATGTATTAATTCGTCGTGCTCGTCTTAAAGGTTTCAACGCATGTTGGGTTCCAGGAACCGATCACGCCTCAATTGCAACCGAAGCCAAAGTTGTAGCCAAACTAAAAAGCGAAGGAATCAACAAAAACGATTTAACGCGTGAAGAATTTCTAAAACACGCTTGGGATTGGACCAATAAATATGGAGGAACAATTCTTGAACAACTCAAGCAATTAGGATGTTCATGCGATTGGAGTCGTACAAAATTCACAATGGACGAAGACATGTCGGCATCAGTAATTCATTCTTTTGTAGATTTATACAACAAAGGATTGATTTACAGAGGTTACCGAATGGTAAACTGGGATCCAGAAGCTAAAACAACTTTATCAGACGAAGAAGTAATCTTTGAAGAACGTCAAGGAAAACTGTATTTCATCAACTATAAAATTGAAGGTTCAGAAGATTTCTTAACTGTTGCAACAACACGTCCAGAAACTATTTTTGGAGATACTGCCATTTGTATAAATCCTACAGATGAACGTTTCACACATTTAAAAGGTAAAAAAGCCATCATTCCAATATCAGGAAGAGTTATTCCTATTATTGAAGATGAATATGTTGATGTAGAATTCGGAACTGGTTGTTTAAAAGTAACGCCAGCACACGACATGAACGATAAAACGCTAGGTGAAAAACACAACCTAGAAATCATCGATATTTTCAATGAAGATGCCACTTTAAATTCTTTCGGATTGCATTACCAAGGAAAAGACCGTTTTGTAGCTCGTGAAGAAATCGCAATCGAATTAGAAAATAATGGTTCGTTAGCAAAAACAGAAACACACCTTAATAAAGTAGGAACTTCAGAAAGAACCAAAGCTGTAATCGAACCTCGTTTATCAGATCAATGGTTTTTGAGCATGGAAGAATTAGTAAAACCTGCCATAAAAGCTGTTCTTGAAACTGAAGAAGTAAAATTATATCCTTCACGTTTCAACAATACCTACAAACATTGGTTAGAAAATATTAGAGATTGGAATATTTCACGTCAACTTTGGTGGGGACAACAAATTCCGGCGTATTTCTATGGAGATGGAAAAGAAGATTTTGTAGTTGCAAAAAATATTGAAGAGGCTTTAGTTTTAGCACAAGAAGCTACAAACAATAAACAATTAACCATAAACGATTTAAAACAAGATGCCGATGCATTAGACACTTGGTTTTCTTCATGGTTGTGGCCAATAGCCGTTTTTGGTGGAATTCTTGATCCAGAAAATGAAGATTATAAATACTATTATCCAACCAATGATTTAGTTACAGGTCCAGATATTTTGTTCTTTTGGGTTGCCAGAATGATTATTGCAGGTTACGAATACGCAGGCGAAAAACCATTTACAAATGTATATTTAACTGGTTTGGTTCGTGATAAACAACGTCGTAAGATGTCGAAATCATTAGGAAATTCTCCAGAACCATTAGAGTTAATTGAAAAATTTGGTGCCGATGGTGTTCGTGTTGGATTACTTTTAAGTACTTCTGCAGGAAATGACATCATGTTCGACGAAGAATTGTGCAACCAAGGAAAAGCATTTTCTAACAAAATCTGGAATGCATTCAAATTAATAAAAGGTTGGGAAGTTTCGGATGCAATTCCGCAACCGGAATCTTCTAAAGTGGCTATCGAATGGTATGAAACCAAGTTGCAAAGAACACTTATAGAAATCGAAGAAAACTTTGATAAATACAGAATTTCCGATGCGTTAATGGCAATTTACAAATTGGTTTGGGACGATTTTTGTTCGTGGTTTTTAGAAATGATCAAACCAGCGTATCAACAACCAATTGACAAAGCTACGTTTGATAAAGCGATCGAAATGCTTGAAAATAATTTGAAATTATTACATCCATTTATGCCGTTTTTAACAGAAGAAATTTGGCAATACATTGCAGAACGAACTCCAGAACAAGCCTTAATTGTTGGAGAATGGCCAGTTGCAAAATCGTATGACGAAAAGTTAATCACCGATTTCGATTTTACAATAGAAGTAATTTCGGGAATTAGAACCATCAGAAAAGATAAAAACATTCCGATGAAAGAAGCCATCGATTTGAAAGTGGTAAATAATGACAAAACTTCAACGTACTTCGATTCAGTTATCATGAAATTAGGAAACATCACTTCATTAGAATATGTTTCGGATAAAGTTGACGGTGCGTTATCTTACAGAGTGAAATCAAATGAATATTTTATTCCGATAACAGGAAATATTGATGTTGAAGCAGAAATAGCTAAACTGTCAGAAGAGTTGACTTACACAATTGGTTTCTTAAAATCGGTACAAGTAAAATTATCAAATGAGAAGTTTGTTGCCAATGCCAAACCAGAAATCATTGAAAACGAACGCAAAAAAGAAGCCGATGCACTTGCTAAAATTGCAACAATCGAGCAGAGTATTGCAAGTTTGAAATAAAAACATAAAATTATTTATATAAAAATGCCTCAAAAGTAACTTAACATTTGAGGCATTTGTATTAACTATTAGTTTTTGTTTTTTGAGCCATTTTCTCTACTATCCATTAATTGTAAAATTGATTTTGATGAAAGAAAATCCAATTCATTTTTGAGATTTTCAATATTTAAATGGTTTACATAATCACTATTTAAAACTTCATTATAGGCTGTTTTAAGTTTTTTTGGATTTACTGTTCCACTTAAATGTTTTTTTAATTCAACTGTAATTTCATCGAATGTTTTTAGACTTTTAATGTTTTCCATCATAACATGATATAAAGGATTTTCGTGATCAATCGCAATTTTTCTTAAAAGTGAAACTTCAAATGGAACAATTGTTCTGTTATCTGAAAGTTTTGTATAAACCAATTTAGAAATATTGTTGTGTTTTACATAGACTTTTTGATTTACTATATTTAGCTCAGTTATATTCTTTAATTTGATATTTTCATTTTCTAAATGTAAATTAATGTTGTCTAATAAATTTTCAACCCATTTATCCATAAACTGCTTTTCTCCTTTTGAATAAAGAAATCGTTTAATGAAACTTATAGGATAAAATACATGATTATAAAATCTATCT
>NZ_DQDX01000185.1:4102-7121 GCF_003525665.1 Flavobacterium sp. | reverse complement strand
TATCAATCCAAATAAAAACACACTACATCCAAAAATAATTCTTGCTAGAAACAACATTCTAAATTTTGATTTCATTGTAATCTATTACTTTAAACATTTAAAGTAGTCGAAAGGTTCTAGGCAATCTTCGCATTGGAAAAATGCTTTGCATGCTGTGGAACCAAATTGACTAACTAATTTTGTGTTGAATGAACCGCATTGCGGACATTTCACTAACTTTTTATTGCCTAGAAGTGCTTCTTTATCGGCTGATTCTGATAATGGTGAAGCAATTCCGTATTTTTCTAATGCTAATCGGCCTTTTGGAGTAATCCAATCGGTTGTCCACGCTGGCGATAGGATTAGTTCTACTTTGGCTTCGTAGCCTTTTTGTTTGAATGCAAGTTTTATATCATCTCCTATTACATCCATTGCTGGGCAACCGCTGTAGGTTGGAGTGATTTGAACTTCAACAATTCCGTTTATTATTTTGGCAGAACGTACTACTCCCATTTCCATTATTGATAATACTGGAATTTCTGGATCGGATACTGTTTCTAGTATTTCGAAGAGTTTTTGGTCGATATGTTCTGTTGTTTCTGTCATTTTTGTTTTTATGAGATTCTGAAAAAAGTTCAGAATGACAAATCATTTCTTACCAATTCATATTCGGATAAGCTAATTGCATGTATTGCATTTGTGCTAAAAGATATCCCATATGTTCGCTGTGAATCCCTTGTTTTCCTCCTTTTTGGAAGTATTCTATTATTGGAATTTTCAATGTTGCTTCTTCTAAAATTTCGTTTACTTTTTTAAAGTAATTTGATTTCAAAAGTGTTACGTCTACTCCAATTCCTTCAGTTACCATAGCTTTATCTGCGTCAGTTTGGTGGAAAAGTTCGTCTGTAAAAATCCATAAATCGTTGATTGCTGTTTGGATTTTGTTATGACTTTCTTCTGTTCCGTCACCTAATCTTCTAATCCAATCGGAAGAAAATCTTGTGTGATACGAAACTTCTTTGATGCTTTTTTTAGCAATAGCAGATAATGTTTCGTCTTTACTATTTTGCAATTCTTCTAAGACTAATAAATGATAGACATCGAATAGAAATTGTCTAGCAATGGAATAAGCAAAATCTTGGTTAGGTTGTTCAACCAACAAAACATTTTTATATTCTCTTTCTTTTCTTAAGAAAGCGATGGTATCTTCTGTGGCATCACCTCCGATTAATTTGGCTGCATACTGAAAGTAACTACGTACTTGACCAAATAAATCTAGTGAAATATTGGTCATTGCAATATCGGTTTCTAGACTTGGACCGTGACCGCAAAGTTCACCGAGACGTTGTCCTAGAATTAGAGAATTATCTGCAATTCCGTATATGTATTGAATTAAATTATTGTTCATTTTTTTGTTTTTGACACGAATTGCACGAATTAGCACGAATTCATTGTGTTAAATAAATTTCACGAATTTAAATTGCTTTTAAACCTATTTAGATTTAATTGAAAACAAATTCTACATATGTTTTAACTCGTCAGGCAATTCATAAAAAGTTGGATGACGGTAGGCTTTGTCTTTTGCTGGATCGAAAAGTTCGGCGCTGTCTTCTGGATTTGATGCTGTGATTTGTGCTGATGGAACAACCCAAATACTTACACCTTCCATACGACGTGTGTAAACATCGCGTGCGTTTTCTAATGCCATTGTTGCATCGCTTGCGTGTAAACTTCCGCAATGGCGGTGTTCTAATCCGTTTTTACTTCTTATAAATACTTCCCAAAGTGGCCAATTCTTCATACTCTTATAGTTTTCAGTCGCAGTCGCAGTTGGCAGTCTGAAAACTGAAAACTGTGACTGTGAACTATTTTATATTGCTTGTTTTACTTCTTTGTTTGCTTGTTTTTCGGCGTATGCCATTGCAGCGTCGCGAACCCATTTTCCTTTTTCCCAAGCGTTTACTCTTGCAGAGATACGTTCTTTGTTACATGGTCCGTGGCCTTTTACCACTTGCCAAAATTCGTCCCAATTCATTTCACCGAAATCGTAGGATTTTTTTTCTTCGTTCCATTTTAAATCTGGATCAGGAATGGTTAGACCAATCATTTCAGCTTGAGGAACAGTTTGGTCTACAAATTGTTGACGCAAATCGTCGTTACTTTTACGTTTTAGTTTCCATTTCATGGATTGCTCCGTGTGAACCGATTCGGCGTCTAATGGTCCGAGCATCATTAATGCTGGCCACCACCAACGGTTCAATGCATCTTGTGCCATTTCTTTTTGCTCTGGAGTTCCTTCCGCTAAGGTCATCATAATTTGAAAACCTTGTCTTTGGTGAAAACTTTCTTCTTTGCAAACACGAACCATTGCTCTTGCGTATGGTCCGAAAGATGTTGAACACAGAGGCACTTGATTTATAATAGCAGCGCCATCAACTAGCCAGCCAATTGCGCCCATATCAGCCCAAGTTAGTGTTGGATAATTGAAAATACTAGAATATTTTGCTTTTCCAGAATGCAATTGTTCGTATAATTCTTCACGTGATACGCCTAAAGTTTCACAAGCAGAATATAGGTATAATCCGTGTCCGGCTTCATCTTGAATTTTAGCCAAAAGTGCTACTTTTCGTTTTAACGATGGCGCACGTGTTATCCAATTTCCTTCGGGTAGCATTCCTACGATTTCGGAATGTGCGTGTTGGGAAATTTGACGAATATGGGTTTGACGGTATTTTTCGGGCATCCAATCTTTGGGTTCGATTTTTTCGTCTCTTGCAATTCGTGCATCGAAGATTTCTTCTAGACTTCGACATTGCTCAGTCACCAGGTTTTTTACTTCTTTTTCTGACATACTTTTTTGAATTAGTGTTCAGTGTTCAGTCGCCGTAATATTTTACTTTGCAGTAACTTTGAACGATTATTATTTTTTTTCTTTTGAACCATTAAGTTATTTAAGGTTCATTAAGATAGTGTTATTTTTTATTTCTAAATTTTATTCAATTCGTTTGCTTTCTAGCCCTGATTGGAGCAAGTATCCTTT
>NZ_DQDX01000185.1:0-3860 GCF_003525665.1 Flavobacterium sp. | reverse complement strand
AGCAACTACCGTGTAGTGCGGAAAGCAGGAAAATGGATTGCAAAAATGCCCGAAACATTCGCTCCTGACTTCGACAAGCTCAGCCTGACATTACACGCCAAAATCGACTACTACTTTGTCGGTTGTTGGGACGGCTTGACAGCTTAAAACCAATCCTTTGGCAACTTCGTGCGCATCTAAAGCGTAGTTGACTTTCATTTCGACTTCGCCTTCTAAAACTTTGCATTTGCAGGTGCTGCATACACCGCCTTTGCAGGCAAATGGTAAATCGGCTCCGGCTGCTAATGCTCCATCAAGGATGTTGTCGTAGGCTTCGTCCATCACGAAATGGAATTCTTTTCCGCCGTCGATGATGGTGATGTCGGTTCCGTTTACTTTATTTTCTACTATTCTTTGAATTCGTTTTTTATCTTCTTCGGAAATTCCTGAAGTGAACAACTCGTAATGTATTTTATCGCTATCTAATCCGGCAGCTGTTAACTCGTCGCGTAATAGGAAAATCATCTCTTCTGGTCCGCAGATGAAACAATCGTCGGTTGCAGGAATGTCAATTATTTTTTCGGTTAAAACCTGAATTTTTTCTTTTGTAAATCTTCCGTTAAACAATTCGGATGCTCGATGTTCTTTAGTTAGGAAATGAAAAATTTCGAAACGATTGAAATACAAGTTTTTAAGCTGTTCAATTTCCTCCTTAAAGATAATGGATTTTACGGAACGATTTAAATAAAATAATTTAAAAGTGCTGTTTGGCTCAGATTTTAAATGTGTTTTTATGATTGACAGAATTGGCGTGATTCCGCTTCCTGCTGCGAATGCTATGTAATTTTTGGCTTTTTGGGTATCGATTTCTACGTTGAACTTTCCGCTTGGTGGCATTATTTCTAGGATATCGCCTTTTTTCAGTGTTTCGTTTACGTAGGTAGAAAACAATCCGCCATTGATTTTTTTAACGGCTACTTTCCATTTGTCTTCGATTGGAGACGAACATAACGAATAAGAACGACGCACATCTTCACCGTCAATCATCGCTTTTAGCGTGAGATGTTGTCCTGGTTTGTATTGAAATTCTTGCTTTAATTCTTGTGGAATTTCAAAAGAAAGTACGGAACAATCTTTGGTTTCCTTGTAAATATCGGCAATTTTTATGTTGTGAAATTTTGACATAACCACTGAATAATTTTTAACTAACACTTGTTAGTTTGTTATGCAAATTTAGTGAAAATTTTGATATGTTACGAAAACGTTATATTTTTTTTGCTTTAAACCTTTAAGGCATTAAGGTTCATTAAGTTTTAGGTTTGGAACACAGATTTGAGAAATTTGAGAAATTACACAATTCCGTTTAGTAAAACTTGAATCATAGTTGCTTTTAGGACTTCGGGTTTGATTGTTTTTTTCTTTCCGTACCAAAGGTAAAGCGTTCTTAATGTTGAAAGAGTTGAGAAAATTATTACTTCTATGTTTAGGTTTTTTATTTCGCCGTTGGCGATTCCTGTTTTGATTATTTGTCGGAAACTTTCTTCGTAGTCGTTTCGCATTTTGATGAAATAGATTAAATCATCGTCAGTTAAGTGCATCCAATCGTTGTTTAGACAGGCTAATGCATCGGAATTTCTGAGCGTAATATCGATGTGAAGTTGTATAACTCGTTCGATTTTTTGGATGGTTGTGACATTCGAAGCAAGGATTTCATCGATTACAGAAGTAAATTCTTCGGCAATTTCGATGATGATTAAAACTAGAATTTCTTGCTTGGATTTGATGTGATTGTATAAACTTGCGGCTTTGATATCCATAGCCTGAGCGATGTCACGCATGGTTACAGCGCTGTATCCTTTTTCTTTAAAAAGTCGTGCTGCTACGTTTATAATTTCGGTTTTTCTATCGGTAATCTTCATTGGTGTCAAATATATAGAATATTTTTAGTTGGGTAACTTTTGTTACAAATTTGTGTAAAGGATAGTTTTACTTTTGCTGTGTTATTAAGTTTCAAAAAATCTAATAATAAATTAAAGCCCTTCGACTGCGCTCAGGGTGACAAACTATTAAAAAAATACAATTATGGGATTATTAAGTATGTTGGGATTGAGTGGAAAATCAGAAAGCATTAAAGAATTTATAGATAAAGGAGCCGTTATTATTGATGTTAGAACTCCTGGAGAATTTCAAGGCGGTTATATTAAAGGATCTAAAAATATTCCGTTGAATACTCTTGGAAATCAGATTGACAGTATTAAAAAATTGAATAAACCTGTGATTGCTTGTTGTGCAAGTGGAATGAGAAGTGCGCAAGCAACATCTATTTTTAAAAGTAATGGAATTGAAGCAATGAATGGTGGTGGATGGAGTAGTTTGCAGAATAAACTGTAGTTTTTTAGTACTTCCGTAGTTTATTATCTAGTTTTCCGTAGCGCAATATAGAACTTCCGCAGTTTATTATTGAGTTTCCGAATTTTCTTTAATGCTTCCGTAGGTTATTAATTTCTTTCCGTAAGTTATTATTTAGCTCCGTAGTTAGCTTTAGAGTTTCCGTAGATTACTATTTAGCTTCGGTGTATTACTGTTTGATTTCCGTAGGTTACTATTTGGTTTCGGGATGTTATTTTTTAATTTCCGTAGGTGTTGAGTGACTATCGGTGTAGTTTTTAGAAATGAAAAAGCCGTTTTTATTGAAACGGCTTTTTATAGTTGACTATTTTTTTATTCTGTTGGTGGTGTGGATGTTGTTTTTTTGGACGCATTTAATGTTTTGGAAACTTTGTTGAAACTGAATTGTTCTTTTTGTGCTGGATTATCTTTGTAAAATTTAGTTGAAATTTTAGAAACGCTAATTACTTTGCTGTAAATAATGTTGAATTGTGTTATTGCTTCGGAAGTAATTGTTTTGCGTATTCCTTTGTTATTTTCTTGTGTTATATCGGCTGCTTTTAGGGTGTCGGCATAGGCTGTAATTGTGTTTAATGTTGCTATTGCCGTTCCTTGTATTTCTATTTCGGTTGCTACTGCCGGTGTTAAATTGGTTTTGAATTGATAGAGTAAATTTATTAATGCTTCTTGGTCGCCTTTTTGGGCTTGTTTGTGGTAACTTGTGAAACCAAGTTGGATTAAAATCTCTGTTTGACGTGTTGGATTGGTTTTAAAATCTTCTACTAGTTGCACTTTTACTTCTGCTAAATCTTTGATGGCTTGTTTTTGTAAATTTAAAACTACTTGTGTTGCTTGACGCAGGTCTTTGGCGCTGTCAATACCAAGATAGGATTGAATTGTTGTGTTGATTTCGGACTGAAGGTCTTCGAAGAATGGATCTGCCCAAGTGGCACGCTTGGACTGTAAAAATGCCTTGTTGGTAATTGCTGTTTCTATGATTGTCGCTGCTGCAATAAGCATATCGACATCTTTGGTTTTGTAAATTCTTTGAACTGTTGTCATACTATAATTATTTTAAAGTTAATGAAATAGAAACTTTAGAAAGCAATAACTTATTACATTCAATTTGTTTAAACTTTTGTTAAAGTTTAAGTTGCTCTTTTAATGATTGGTTTTCTTCTTCAAGTTTTTGAATGTATTTTTTCATTGTTTCAAAAACAAATTCTGAATTTGCGTTAAATGTGCCGCCATTACCAAAATTGCCATGAGCATAATCTCCGTTAATAACATAAATGCCATCTTCTGGCTCATATATTTCTTCTAATGTAGTTTCTAACACTTTAGCCATTTTATCCCATTCTTTTTTTGATATTTTAGTTACACCATTTTCTCTTCTATTATAATTAGACGTTTCCATACCCAATTTAAAGGCAAACTCTTCTTGCGTATATTTCTTCTCTCTAAAATCTTTAAGTTTTTGCTTTATCATATTA
>NZ_DQDX01000213.1 GCF_003525665.1 Flavobacterium sp. | reverse complement strand
ATTATATCTAATTTTTTTAACAGAATTACTATACTTTTCTAAAAAATTTATAGAATCTGATTAAGATTTACATATTAATACATTAATTATCAACTCATTATGATAATTCAAACCTTTCCGTTTATATGAAAATCGATAAAATTCAAGCGTTACGTGGGCCAAACATTTGGAGTGTACAAAGAAAAAAACTAATCCAGATGCGTTTGGATTTAGAAGATATGGAAGAGCGTCCAACTAATAAAATTGAAGGTTTTCGCGAACGAATAGAAGCCATGTTTCCTACAATGATAGAACATCGTTGTTCTGAAGGTTGTCGTGGCGGATTTTTCTCACGTGTAGAAAGAGGCACTTGGATGGGACATGTTATTGAACATATCGCTCTAGAAATTCAATCACTTGCCGGAATGGAAACTGGTTTTGGTAGAACACGTGAAACTAAAACTCCTGGAGTATATAATGTAGTGTTCAGTTACACAGAAGAAAATGTTGGTCTATTCGCAGCCGAAAGCGCCGTTGCCATTGCCGAATCATTAATAGCAGGAACAGAATATGATGTAGAAGGTGACATTCAAAAAATGCGTGAAATTCGTGAGCGCGTAAGACTTGGACCATCAACTGGAAGTATTGTTGAAGAAGCTGTTGCAAGAGACATTCCATGGATTCGACTTGGAACAAACTCATTAGTACAATTAGGATATGGTGTAAACCAAATGCGGTTTCAAGCAACTATTACTTGTAAAACGAGTAGCATTGCAGTAGATATTGCTTGCAATAAAGAGCAAACTAAGAAAATGTTAGATGCTGCTTCGATTCCTGTAGCAAGTGGCGGAATTTGTGTTGATGAAGAAGATTTAGAGGCGGTTGTTAAAAAAATTGGGTATCCAATCGTACTAAAACCATTAGATGGAAATCACGGAAAAGGTGCTTCTATCAATGTTAAAAAATGGGAAGATGCAGTTGAAGGTTTAGCCTACGCAAAAAAATACAGTCACAGAGTTATTGTAGAAAAATTCATTACAGGTTACGATTTTAGAGTCTTAATAATCGATAATAAACTAGTTGCTGCCGCAAAAAGAGAACCTGCTCACGTAAAAGGTGATGGAAAACAAACCATCCAACAATTGATCGATGAAACTAATTTAGATCCAAAACGTGGTTATGGTCATGAAAATGTGTTAACTCAAATTGATGTCGACAGAGATACCACCGATTTATTAGAAAAATTAGGATATACCCTAGAAACAGTTCCAAGAAAAGATGAAGTTGTTTATTTAAAATCGACAGCGAATTTAAGTACTGGTGGAACTTCAGTAGATGTAACTGATATGATGCATCCAGAAAACATTTTCCTTTGCGAAAGAATTTCTCGCGTAATAGGATTGGATATTTGTGGTGTTGATATCATGGCTGAAAACCTTACACAACCTTTAAAAGAAAATGGTGGTTGTATTCTAGAAGTGAATGCTGCACCAGGTTTCCGTATGCACTTAGCTCCTAGCGAAGGCTTGCCTAGAAACGTTGCTGCTCCAGTAATTGATATGCTTTATCCTCCAGGAAAACCTAGTAGAATTCCAATTATTGCAGTTACTGGAACCAATGGAAAAACGACTACTACTCGACTAATTGCTCATATTGTAAAAAATAATGGTTACCGAGTTGGATTCACAACTTCAGATGGTATTTATGTTCAAAATCATTTGATGGAAAAAGGCGATACAACCGGACCAGTTTCTGCTGAATATATTCTAAAAGATCCAACGGTAGAATTTGCAGTTCTTGAAACAGCTCGTGGCGGAATCCTTCGCTCTGGTTTAGGTTTTAGCCGATGCGATATCGGAGTTATTACCAATATTCAAGAAGATCATTTAGGATTGGCCGATATTCATAATTTAGATGATTTGGCTCGAGTTAAAGCAACTGTTGTTCGAAGCATCAAAAAAGACGGATGGGCAATTTTAAATGCCGAAGACGATCAATGTTTGAAAATTGCAAACGAATTGAGTTGTAATATTGCTTATTTCTCGATGGATGAAGACAATCCAAAAGTGAAACAATTTGCCAAAGAGGGAAAAATAGTAGCCGTTTACGAAAACGGATACATCACCATCAAGAAAGGCGAATGGAAAATACGTGTCGAAAGAGCCACGCATGTTCCGTTAACATTAGGCGGAAAAGCCAAATTCATGATTGCCAATGTACTTGCAGCAACTTTAGCAGCTTATTTACAAGGATTTAAAACCGAAGACATTAGTTTATCACTGCAGACATTTATTCCAAGTGCAGCGCAAACGCCAGGAAGAATGAATATTTTTGAGTTCAAACGATTTAAAGTTTTGATTGACTTTGCGCACAATCCGTCAGGATATCGCGGTGTTGAAGAATATTTAAGTAGTGTTGAAGCCACCAAAAAAATCGGAATCATTGCAGGTGTTGGTGACAGACGTGATGAAGATATTAAAGAATGTGCTACAATTGCAGCAAGAATGTTTGACCACATCATCATCCGTCAAGAAAAATACCTTCGCGGAAGAACCGAAGAGGAAATTATTGGTTTGATTATGGAAGGCATCGCCGCTTCTGGCAGAAATGTAACCCACGAAATTATTAGTAAAGAAGTGGAAGCCATAAAACACGCTATCGACAACGCTGAAGATGGAACTTTTATAACGGCTTTAAGCGATGTAGTAACTAATGCAATCAATATTGTACAAGAATATTTAGATAAAGAACAAGAAGAGAATATTTAAAAAAAATGAATACTAAAATCCCAAATTCCAATAGGTTTTTGGGATTTTTTTTAAAATTTTACATCATGCAAGATCTCGAAAATCTAATTGCCCAACTAGAATCCAACATTCCTTTTTACGAAAAGGCAAACCCTTCTGTTTCCAATTCCACTGTAGGCTGGCAAATAGAGCACAGTTTGAAAACAATACATCAAATTGCTTTAGCTGTTAAAAACTCTAATCCCAAGGAATACCAATGGAAGTTTAATAAAAGTAAATTGTTTATTTCAATCATTGGTTTCATTCCAAGAGGCAAAGCCAAAGCGCCAAAAGTAGTTCTACCTGACGGAACTATTTCTGAAGAATCACTGACAAATAGCTTACAAAATGTAAAGGCAATTTTAGAAGAATGGAAATCATTTGATAAAAATGCTTACTTTCAACATCCTTTTTTTGGAAATTTAAATAAAAAATCAACCGAATGGTTTTTGAAATTACACACCAACCATCATTTAAAAATTGTAAATGATATTTGTAAATAAAAACAATTTGTAAACAAATAGGAATTATATGATAAGCATTGCTACTATTAATTATAT
>NZ_DQDX01000113.1 GCF_003525665.1 Flavobacterium sp. | reverse complement strand
ACAAATCAGGAAAAGATATTCTAACAGAAAAATCATTTGATCTAAAAAATGACATTCAAATAGAAGGAAAATCGGTTTTAATTTTGGAATTAAAATAAAGTCTTAAATAATCAAACCTCAAAGGTTTTAAAATCTTTGAGGTTTCTTACTAAAATGAATTATGAAAAAAATATTATCTTTAATTGCAGTTATACTATTTTTCTCAAGTTGTAAATCAACAAAAGAAATAACATCCAAAGAAACGAAAACTCCTTTCGTTTGGGAAAGCGCCAACGTTTATTTTCTATTAACCGATAGATTTAATAACGGAGATAAAACCAACGACCTCAACTACAACAGAAACAAACCAACCGGAAAATTACGCGGATTTGAAGGTGGCGATATCCGTGGAATTATTCAAAAATTAGACGAAGGTTATTTTGAAAATCTAGGAATAAATGTAATTTGGATGACACCAATTGTGGAGCAAATTCATGATGGCGTTGATGAAGGAACCGGATTTTCTTACGGATTTCACGGTTATTGGACACGAGATTGGAGTGCATTAGATCCAAATTTCGGAACGAAAAAAGATTTGGCAGAATTAGTTCAAAAAGCGCATGCGAAAGGAATTAGAATCATGCTAGATGCAGTTATCAATCACACTGGACCAGTTACTTCTGAAGATGCTGTTTATCCTAGTGATTGGGTTCGAACTTCACCAAAATGCCAATACAACAATTATGAAAATACAATTGCGTGCACCTTGGTAGAAAATCTTCCAGACGTAAAAACCGAAAGCAATCAAGCAGTAGAATTATCACCTTTTTTAGTCGAAAAATGGAAAAAAGAAGGACGTCATGACGAAGAACTAGCCGAATTGGATGCCTTTTTCGCTAAAACAAAATATCCTCGTGCGCCAAAATACTACATCATGAAATGGCTTTCCGATTATATTGTAGATTACGGAATTGATGGCTACAGAGTTGATACTGCAAAACACACTACAGAAGATGTTTGGGCCGATTTCAAGAAAGTTTGCGATGCAGCTTTCGCTGAATTTAAAGCTAAAAATCCAAAAAAAGTGTTGGATAACAATCCGTTTTTTACCGTTGGTGAAGTGTATGGTTACAACATTGGTAGTAAAAGAATCTACGATTTTGGAGATAAAAAAGTCGATTATTACGCCAATGGTTTTACTGGTTTAATCAATTTTGATTTTAGAAATGAAGCCAAAATGAACTACGAACCATTATTTTCTAAATACGCATCTATTCTTCAAAACGATTTGAAAGGAAACACAGTCATGAATTATGTTTCGTCACACGATGACGGTTGGCCATTTGATAAAAAACGCGAAAGAACATTTGAATCTGCAACAAAATTATTGCTTACACCAGGAATTTCTCAGGTATATTATGGCGACGAATTGGCGCGCTCTTTGGATATTGAAGGTACTCAAGGCGACGCAACTTTGCGTTCGTTTATGAATTGGGATGATTTAAATACCAATCCAAAGACGTCAGCAATTAATTTGCACTGGCAAAAATTAGGTCAGTTTAGACGAAATCATCCAGCAGTTGGCGCTGGAATTCACAGGCAAATTTCTAGCTCACCATATGTATTTAGTCGTGAATATTCCAAAGATAATTTTACTGATAAAGTGGTAGTTGGTTTGGATTTATCAATCGGAAATAAAACAATTTCGGTTGGAACAATTTTCGAAAACGGAACTAAGGTTAAAGATGCCTATTCGGGAAAAACATCGGAAGTTATTAATGGAAAAGTTACAGTTGATTCAGAATTTGGAATTCTTTTATTGGAGAAAAATTAATAACAATATCATAACATGATAATTTAAACCAATAATTCACAACAAATTAGTTTTGAGATAGTAATTTCAATTAAATTTATCATAATGAAAATCTGCTATTTATTTTTAATTTCATTTCTATTTATACAATGCAACGTGATGAAAAAACCACTAAATATTGGACATCGAGGCGCAATGGGACACGAAACTGAAAACACCATTTCCTCCATCAAAAAAGCTTTGGAACTTAATGTCGACATGATTGAAATTGACGTTTTTGTAATAAAATCTGGCGAAGTTGTGGTTTTTCATGATGATCTCTTGGATAGTTTAACAAATGCTAAAGGAAAAATAGAAGATTATACTTGGGAAGATCTTAAAAAAGTAGTTGTAAAAGGAAATCATAAAATTCCTCTTTTGGAAGATGTAATTACAACCATAAATAAAAAAACTCCTTTAAACATTGAATTAAAAGGAAGTAAAACTGCCAAACCTGTTTTTGATATTCTTACTACTTTTTATGATAAAGGATGGACAAGAGCTGATTTCAATATTTCAAGTTTTCTATGGGAGGAATTAGAAAATTATAGAAAACTTGATACTACTATTTCCATTGGAATTTTAACAGAAGAGAACCCAATTGACGCCGTAACTATTGCCCAAAAATTAAAAGCTCAAAGTATTAATCCGTGGTATAAAACTTTAACATCAGAAAATATTGAACTGATTCATAAAAAAGGTTTCAAAATTTATACTTACACAGTCAATGAACCTCATACAATAAACCAAATGATTCGTTTGGGTGTCGATGGAATTTTTTGCAATTATCCTGAACGATTGCATTAAAGTTTAGTGTTTTAAAAGTTTATCTTTGCAGAGATTAAAACTTTGCTAAAGATTTTCAAAAAACAAATGAATTCAAAATACGATATAATACTAGTTGGCGCAGGCGCAGCAGGATTTTTTACAGCCATAAACATAGTTGAGAAAAATCCAAAATTAAAAGTTGCTATTCTCGAACGCGGAAAAGAAGTTTTAACAAAAGTTAGAATTTCTGGTGGCGGACGATGCAATGTTACCCATGCGTGTTTTGTGCCCAACGATCTAGTCAAATTTTATCCTCGTGGTGAAAAGGAATTACGCGGACCTTTTCATCAATTTTGTTCTGGAGATACGATTGAATGGTTTGAAAAAAATGGCGTTGAACTAAAAATTGAAGACGATGGACGAATGTTTCCAATATCCGATTCATCGCAAACTATTATTGATTGTTTTACAAATGCGACCAAAAAACTTGGAATTGATGTTTTAACCAATCAAAGCGTTCAATCGATTTTTAAAGCAGAAGATTATTGGAAAGTTGAAACCAATTCAGAAACTTTTGCTTGTCAGAAATTGGTCATGACAACAGGAAGTAATCCTAAAATTTGGGAAATGCTTTCGGAAATTGGTCATACAATTATTGAAGCCGTTCCTTCACTTTTTACATTCAATATCAAAGATAATCGCATCAAAGATTTGATGGGTTTATCGGCATTTGCATCAGTAAAAGTTAAAAACACAAAGTTGGAATCTTCTGGACCATTATTAATTACCCATTGGGGAATGTCTGGACCAGGAATTTTACGACTTTCGGCTTGGGGTGCGAGAATATTAGCTGACAAAAATTACCAATTTATTTTAGAAGTGAATTGGTTAAACGACTTAACATTTGAGGAAACTCTAGAAAAACTCAAAGAACTAAAATTAGAGCATTCTAAAAAAGCAGTTTCTAAGAAATCTCCATTTGATTTTCCGAATCGATTATGGGAAAGTTTGGTTTTGGCTTCAGAAATTTCAGAAGAAACTAAGTGGGCCGATTTATCTAAAAATCAACTACACAATTTAGCCAATCAACTCACCAACGGACAATTTCAAGTAAACGGAAAAAGTACTTTTAAAGAAGAATTTGTAACTGCTGGCGGAATCGATTTGAAAGAAATCAATTTTAAAACGATGGAAAGTAAATTACACGAAAATTTGTTTTTTGCTGGTGAAATTGTAAATATCGATGCCATCACTGGCGGATTTAATTTTCAAAATGCGTGGACTGGCGGATTCATTGTAGCTGAGGCGATTACGTCGAAATAAACTACCTTTTTATTTGTAAGTTGTTTAAAATCAACCTATATTTGGTATACTATAACCAAACCAAATATGAAAAAACAACTACTTTTTACTGTATTTGCAGTAGTTTTCACCTCTTTTTTATCGTTAGCACAAACCACTCTATCTTGTGGCGCAAGCTTTGTTGACAATGGAGGTGCGACTTCAAACTACCTAGACAACTCGGACGTAACTTATACAATAACGCCAACCGTTCCAGGAGAAATGGTGAGTATTATATTTACATCATTCGAAACAGAAGTCAACTGGGACGGACTTTACATCTTTAATGGAAATTCTATATTATCACCTCAAATTTCTAGTGGAAATCCAGCAGCAAGTGTTCCTGGAGGATTAGCTGGTGCTTTTTGGGGAACCAATATTCCAGAAATAATTACATCTTCAAGTCCGGACGGCTGTTTAACTTTACGCTTTAGAAGCGATCCATCAATTAACAAACCCGGATGGACTGCCAATGTTGTTTGTGGAACTGTAACTGGTTGTTTTAAACCAACTAACATCTTAGTTTCAAATTTAGTTTTTGGTTTAGCAACAATTGGTTGGGTTGAAAATAATGCAGCTACACAATGGGAAGTTCTACTATTACCGACTAACTCACCTGCTCCAACAGCAACATCAACAGGAATTATCACTACATCAAATCCATATGTTGCAACAGGATTGATTTCGGGTACAAGTTATAAAGCTTATGTTAGATCAATTTGTAGTGCAACCTCATCAAGTAATTGGTCTAATGCTACTAATTCATTTACAATTCCATCTTGTTCCGTTCCAACTTCCATCACAACAAATGGTTCAACCAGTACAACGGCAACAATTAATTGGACTTCAACTGCAACTCAATGGGAAGTGATTACATTGCCAAGCACTGCTCCAGCTCCAACGTCTGCATCAACTGGAACGATTGTAAATCAAAACTCCTATACAGCAACTGGTTTAATTATTGGAACAACTTATAAATTTTATGTTCGTTCTATTTGTTCTGCAACTGTAACTAGTAATTGGTCAACAGGTTATTCTTTTTCGGCTTTCAATTCGTTGCCACCGTTAACTACAAACTCAACTTTATACACAAACGAGCAATTAGTTTCAAATGTTTTAGTGAATAATTCTTGTATTACTATTTCAAATGTAACTTCAAGTACCGGAACAAATTTTGGTTCAACTAACGGAATTGGATACTTTACCAATACCAATCCTACATTTCCTTTAACATCTGGAATTGTTCTATCTACTGGAAATGTTAATAATGTTCCTGGTCCGAATACTACTATTTTAAGTGATGGAGTAACGGCATGGACTGGCGATGCTCAGCTGGAAGCCATAATTACAACAGCAACTGGACAAGCAATGAATTCTAAAAACGCTACCAAATTAGAATTTGATTTTACTAGTTTGAATGAATTTATGAGTTTTAATTTCCTATTTGCTTCTGATGAATACGGAACTTTTCAATGCTCTTTTTCTGATGCTTTTGCTTTCTTGTTGACCGATTTGGTTACTGGAGTTACAACAAATTTAGCCGTTGTGCCAGGAACTTCTACTCCTGTTTCTGTGGTTACAATAAGAGATAATGCATTAAATGCCGCATGTTCTTCTGTAAATGCTGGTTTTTTTGATACATCAAATGAAGGTGCAAATGCCTACTTATCGGCAACAAACTTTAATGGTCAAACTACAGAAATGTCCGCTTCATCTGTAATTTTACCAAATCATCCTTATCATATTAAATTAGTTGTAGCTGATAGAAGCGACAGTGCCTATGATTCTGCAGTATTTATTAAAGCTGGTAGTTTCACCTCTGGACCACCGCAATGTCATGATAAAATCAATCTAGTTGCTTTCTTAGATTCAAATAATAATGGCATTAAAGAAACTGGAGAAATAAATTTTTCATACGGTTCATTCGTTTCTCAACAAAATAATACTGGTCCAACAAGTGCTATCTATTCACCTTTTGGAACACATACCATTTATGATTCGAATCCAGCAAATACATATGATTTCAATTATTCTTTAGATACTGAATATGCAGCATATTATTCATCTGGAACTACAAATTTCAATGACATCGCAATTGCAGTTGGAAGCGGAACGCAAACATTGTATTTCCCAATAACTTTGACAAATGCATATAATGATGTTACAGTTTCATTAGTTCCAACAACTACACCAGTTCCAGGATTTAATTATAGTAATAAAATTGTATATAAAAACTTGGGAATCGCTGCAGCTAGCGGACAAATAAGTTTCACTAAAGATGCTAATGTAATGATCAATACTATTTCTGTTCCTGGAAGTTTAAGTACGGCAACAGGGTTTACTTATGATTTTGCTAATTTACAACCATATGAAAGTCAATTTATAAATGTTTCTATGAGTGTTCCTGCAATTCCTGTGGTGAATATTGATGATTTATTAACAAATAGTGCGTCAATTTCGACTCCAACAAGTGACGTTAATTCGATAAATAATTTATCAAATAACACGCAAATTGTTGTAGCATCTTATGATCCAAATGACAAAATGGAAGCACATGGTGAGAAAATACAATTCAATCAATTTGCAGCAAATGACTATTTGTATTATACCGTTCGTTTCCAAAATGAAGGAACTGCAAATGCTATTTCTGTGAGAATTGAAGATTTACTCGATGCACAGCTAGACGAAACCAGCATAAGAGTTTTGAGTGCAAGTCATTCTTATTACATGACTCGTGTAGGAAATTTGATTACTTGGAATTTTGACTTTATAAACCTGCCTCCAGCGTTAGCAAATGTAGAGCTAAGCAAAGGATATGTATTCTTTAAAGTTAAATTGAATCCAGGTTTTGCTGTTGGCGACATCATCCCAAATACTGCAAATATCTTTTTTGATACCAATCCAGCTATTGTAACCAATACTTTCAATACTGAATTTGTAGCAGCATTAAATAATTTGGATTTTAATTCTGGTAATTTCTTGCTTTATCCAAATCCAGCTACCGATTTAGTTCAAATAAGTTCAAATATCAATTCTGGTAACATTGAAAGTATCGTAATTTTTGATGTTTTAGGAAAAGTTGTGAAAAAAGTAGAAGCGGTAAATTCGAATCAAACTAACATCAATGTTTCTGAACTTTCATCCGGAGTTTATATGGTTGAAGTTGCAACAGATAACAAGGTGAAAC
>NZ_DQDX01000121.1:17977-27792 GCF_003525665.1 Flavobacterium sp. | reverse complement strand
TATAGAAAATAGAATATAGATTTTTTGTTTAGTCTATTTTCTTTGTTGTATGTTCTATTTTCTAAAATCGTTTAACTAAATTTGCGTTTTCAAAACAACTAGATTCTGAAACAAATTCAGAGTAAACACACAACAACAATGCAACTAACAGAATTAAACGCTATTTCTCCCATTGACGGAAGATATAGAAGCAAAACCGTTTCTTTATCACAATTCTTTTCAGAAGAAGCACTTATAAAATACAGAGTTTTAGTAGAAGTTGAATATTTTATTGCGCTTTGTGAAGCCGATTTACCTCAACTTTCTGGCGTAAATAAAGCAACATTTGATGATTTACGTAAAATTTATACCAACTTTTCTACTGAAGATGCGCTTTGGATAAAAGAAACCGAAAAAACAACCAATCACGATGTAAAAGCCGTTGAATATTTCATCAAAACTAAATTTGATGCTTTAGGTTTAGAACAATACAAAGAGTTCATCCACTTCGGATTGACTTCTCAAGACATCAATAATACTGCGATTCCGCTTTCTACAAAAGACGCTTTTGAAAAAGCTTATTTACCTGGATTAATTGCTGTAATTTCAAAATTAAAAGAACTTAGCGTTGAATGGAAAGACATTCCGTTATTGGCTAGAACGCATGGTCAGCCAGCTTCTCCTACTCGATTGGGAAAAGAAATTTTGGTTTTTGTAGAACGTCTAGAAGAGCAAATGCGTTTGTTGTTCAACATTCCGTTTGCGGCAAAATTTGGTGGTGCAACTGGAAATTTCAACGCACATCATGTAGCCTATCCAAACACCGATTGGAAAAAATTTGGAACCGATTTTGTTGAATCTATTTTAGGATTACACCATTCATTTCCAACAACTCAAATAGAACATTACGATCATTTTGCTGCATTTTTCGATGCACTAAAACGAATTAATACCATATTAATTGATTTAGATAGAGATATTTGGACGTATGTTTCAATGGAATATTTCAAACAAAAAATCAAAGCTGGAGAAATTGGTTCATCGGCAATGCCACACAAAGTAAATCCGATTGATTTTGAAAATTCTGAAGGAAATTTAGGAATTGCCAACGCTATTTTCGAACATCTTTCTGCCAAATTACCTATTTCAAGATTACAACGTGATTTAACTGACAGTACGGTTTTACGAAATATTGGAGTTCCAATTGGTCACACTTTAATAGCATTTGAAGCGACATTAAAAGGATTGAACAAATTGCTTTTAAACGAAGCTAAATTTGCCGAGGATTTAGAAAAAAATTGGGCAGTTGTTGCAGAAGCAATTCAAACGATTTTACGTCGTGAAGCGTATCCAAATCCGTATGAAGCGTTGAAAGATTTAACTAGAACTAACACGGTTATCAATAAAGAAGCAATTCATAATTTTATTCAAACACTAAATGTTTCGGATGAAATTAAAGCCGAATTGATGCAAATTACGCCGAGTAATTATTTGGGAATTTAGTATCAAATTGCATTCAACATAGACATTTTTTCATTCTAAAATCTGTTATAATTTCTTTAAATCTGCTTTTGTCATTTTGATAAAAGCAGATTTTTTGCTATTTTAGTAAAAATTCAAATCTATGCCAATATCATTAGCTGCTTCTGCCGTCCATTTACCTGATTTAATCAGTGATTTAGGTTTGATCCTAATTACTGCGGCAATTGCAGTTTTACTTTTTAGAATGTTGAAACAACCTTTGGTCCTTGGCTATTTGGTTGCGGGATTTTTGGCTGGCAATCAGTTTGATTTTTTTCCAACGGTAAAAGACATTCACAGCGTTGAAGTTTGGGCAGAAATTGGTGTGATATTTCTCTTGTTTAGTTTGGGATTAGAATTCAGTTTTAAAAAACTCATGAAAGTTGGCGGAACTGCTTCTATAACAGCATTTACCCAGATAATTACAATGGTCGTCATTGGTTATTTTGTTGGTCAATTGATGGATTGGAACAAAATGAACAGTATTTTTTTGGGTGTAATTCTATCCATTTCATCAACGACAATCATCTTAAAAACCTTCGATGAACTTGGCGTAAAATCGCAAAAATTTGCAGGAAATGTAATTGGTTCTTTAATTGTACAAGACATTATCGCCATTTTAATGATGGTTTTACTTTCTACAATTGCGGTAAGTCAGCAATTTTCAGGAATGGAATTGGTGCTTTCTGTTTTAAAATTGATCTTCTTTCTAACGATTTGGTTTGTAGTCGGAATCTTCTTTATTCCAACTCTTCTTAAAAAGGCCAAACATTTATTAACCGATGAAATGATGCTTATTATTTCGTTGGCACTTTGTTTATTAATGGTAATTTTTGCAGCAGGCGTAGGATTTTCACCAGCACTTGGAGCATTTATCATGGGTTCGATTATTGCCGAAACTACGCAAGCCGAACACATCGAACATTTAGTAAAACCTGTAAAAGATTTATTTGGAGCTGTTTTCTTTGTATCGGTCGGAATGTTGATTAATCCTGATACTTTAGTTGAATATGCGTTTCCAGTAGCCATTTTGACTTTAGTAGTAATCTTAGGACAATCAATAAGTTCAACAATTGGATCTTTACTTTCTGGTCAGCCATTAAAGCAATCCATTCAAGCTGGAATGAGTTTGTCGCAAATTGGTGAATTCTCTTTCATCATTGCAACATTGGGTACAACATTAAAAGTAACTAGCGACTTTCTATATCCAATTGTTGTTGCAGTTTCTGCTATTACTACTTTTACAACGCCTTTTATGGTGAAATTTGCTGTGCCTTTTTCTAGTTTTATTGAGAAAAAACTACCTAAAAAATGGGTAAAAAGAATACAGCTTTACAGCGCCAATACAGAAGAAATTAAATCAAAAAGCAATTGGCAAATTGTATTGCGAAGTTATTTGATGCAAGTAATAATTCATTCGATAATCATTGTTGCTATTATTTTACTTTCGTCAAATTTTATTCTGCCAATGGTTCAAGGTTCCAAATTTGGACATGCGATTGCTGCCTTAATAACTTTGGTTATACTATCTCCATTTCTTTGGGCATTATCTTTACGAAGAGTTGCCGTTGAACAAGTTGGAATTCTGTTGCAAGAAAAGAAGCATCAAGGTCCGATAATTATGTTGGTTCTTTTGAGAATAGCGCTTACCTTATTTTATATCGGATTCATTTTAAATACTTTTTTCTCTTCTGGAGTTGCGGTTGTAGCGTTCTTAATTGCAATTGGTGCTTATATTCTATTTCCAAAAAGACTTCATGCGGTTTACAACAAAATTGAAAGTCATTTCATAAGCAATTTTAATGATAGAGAAACTCGAAAAGAAAATAAAAGACAAAGCACTTTATCACCTTGGGACGGACATATGGCTGAATTTGATATTGCACGAGAATCGAATTTGGCAGGAAAAACATTAGAAGAATTATCGATTAGAGAACAATTCGGAATTAACATTGCTTCCATTCGAAGAGGTGATGTTTTAATAAATATTCCAATTAGAACCGAACGATTGTTTCCGGGTGACGAAATCAGTGTAATTGGAACCGACGATCAGGTAAAAGAATTCAAAATTTATTTGGATAAAAATGAAATTGATGTTCCTGAAGAAGTAGAACAATCTGACATTATTTTGCAAAAACTTGAACTTAAGAACCGTGTTTGCATCGGAAAAAGTATCCGTGAATCAGGAATTAGAGAAAAAACGCATGGCATTATCGTTGGAATCGAACGCAACGGAAAACGTATTTTAAATCCAGAATCGCATTTAATTCTAGAAGACAGCGACATATTATGGATTGCTGGCGAAAAGAAAAAAATTGCTGAGTTTCTTAAAGTATAGAATACTAAAAAAGGCATAAGAAGTAAACTTATGCCTTTTGTGTTTTTATATAATTTCTAAAAAATTACCTTGAATAATTAGGAGCTTCTTTAGTAATTGTAACATTATGAGGATGACTTTCACCAATTCCGCTTGCTGTAATTCTTACAAATCTTCCTGTTTCTTGTAATGTTGGAATATCTTTTGCTCCGCAATAACCCATTCCGGCACGAAGTCCGCCAACAAATTGTTGCATGCTTTCATTCAATTCTCCTTTGTATGGAACACGACCTACAATTCCTTCTGGAACTAATTTTTTAATATCGTCTTCCACATCTTGGAAATATCTATCTTTTGAACCTTCTTGCATGGCTTCCACAGAACCCATTCCGCGATACGATTTAAATTTTCTTCCTTCAAAAATAATTGTTTCTCCTGGAGATTCTTTTGTTCCTGCTAAAAGTGAACCAAGCATTACACAATCAGCTCCAGCAGCAATCGCTTTTGGAATATCTCCTGTGTAACGAATTCCACCATCAGCAATTACTGGAACTCCAGTTCCGCGCAACGCAGCAGCAACTTCTAAAACTGCAGAAAATTGTGGAAATCCAACTCCAGCAACAACTCTTGTAGTACAAATAGAACCTGGACCAATTCCGACTTTTACACCATCGGCACCATTTTCTACTAAATATAAAGCGGCTTCGGCTGTTGCAATATTTCCAACAATAACATCAAGATTTGGAAATTTAGCTTTTACAATTTTCAAAACATCAACTACACCTTTTGTATGTCCGTGAGCTGTATCAATAATTACGGCATCAACTCCTGCATTTACTAAAGCAGTTGCTCTTTCCAATGCATCAGCAGTAACTCCAAGAGCAGCAGCAACGCGTAAACGTCCAAATGTATCTTTGTTCGCTACTGGTTTTTGAGCCAACTTGGTAATATCTCTAAACGTAATTAATCCAACTAATTTATAATTGGCATCAACTACTGGTAATTTTTCAATTTTATTTTGTTGCAAAATTCCTTCTGCTTCTTGCAAAGTCGTTCCTTCGGCAGCGGTAACTAAATTTTGAGATGTCATTACTTCTAAAATAGAACGCGAATTGATTTTCTCAAAACGCAAATCTCTATTAGTAACAATTCCTTTTAAAGTTCCGTTTTCATCAACTACTGGAATTCCACCAATTCCGTGTTCTTTCATCAACATTTTAGCATCACCAACAGTTGAATTTAAAGGCAAAGTTACTGGATCGATAATCATTCCTGCTTCGGCACGTTTTACTTTTCTAACTTTTGCAGCTTGTTGCTCAATAGTCATGTTTTTGTGCAAAACACCAATTCCACCTTCTTGTGCCATTGCAATTGCCATAGAACTTTCTGTTACAGTATCCATTGCTGCGGAAACGATAGGAACATTAAGTGAAATATTTCGAGATATTTTCGATTGGATATTGACTTCGCGCGGTAAAACTTCAGAATAATTTGGGATTAGCAGTACATCGTCATAGGTTAAACCTTCGCCAACGATTTTGGAAGTGTGTGCTTTCATTGCAATTTGTAGTTGTAGTTAAATTGCGTGCAAATATAGTGAAAAAGTGAATAGTAATTAATTAATAGTGATTAGTTTTATATCCATTCTTTTTTATTGTAAGAAAATTTATTTAAAATATACCATAAAAAGGCTATAAAGTATATTTATAACTAAAAAAGGCTATAAAATGTATTTATACCAAAAAAAAGCTATATATTTGTTTTGTTAAAGAGATTTATGATGAAATCGCCAATAAGACAAGTTTGCGCAAACAAACCCCAATAAATAAAAAGGCGATAACATATATAACCTCAAAAATAAATTTTCCATATATGAATAATAAAATAGTTTTATCAGGCGATATCATTGCTTCAACAAGCTTAACCGATGAGGAGAAATCAGTTTTAGAGTTGGAATTAAAAGCATTAATTTCACTACTAGAAAAGGATTTCTTTATTTATGGAAGAATAATAAAAGGTGATTATCTAGAAATGGTTGTAGAAAATCCTCATGAAGCTTTAGCCGTTGCAATCATTATTAAATGCTATATAAAATCAATTTTTATAGATTCGAAAATTGAAGCTTCAAGAAGTAAATACTTTAAAAATTATGGCATTCGCTTGGCTCTTGGTTACGGCGAATTAACAAGGTATGATAAAGTAAGTGAAGTTATCGATGGTGAAGCAATTTATTATTCGGGCAGAAAAATTAGTGAAGAACGACCAACTTACAACAAAGAACGAATTGTAATAAAAAACACCCTTTTCTTTAATTCTGGTGATGAAAAATTAAACGATAACATAAATTGCATTTTGGGTTTGCTTGATGTTTTATTAAACAATGCTACTGCAAAACAATGTGAAATTTTATATCTTCGTTTACTAGGAAATAGCGAAAAAGAAATAGCCACAAAATTAAATATAAAACAACCAACAGTAAACAAGCAATTAAGCAGCGTAGGTTGGAATGCTATAGAACGCGCAACTTCCTATTTTAAATCAACTTTTTTAGCATTGCGTAAAATATGGTAAAACTACTTATACTTCAAGTGATTGCTCATGTTATGAGTGATTATTTTTTTCAAACGGATGCCAGTTCCAAAGAAAAAAACGAGAATGGTTTTAAAAGTAAATTCTTATTGAAACATGCATTAATCACTTTTATTTGTGCCTGGATTTTATCTTTTGACATCAACTTTTTCTTTTGTGCATTGGCCATTTCAATTCTTCATTATTCAATTGACGGTTTGAAAAAAAGCTTGAACACAAGTAGATTTGCATTTTTTATTGATCAAATTTTGCATCTATTGGTCATTTTATTCTTTGTTTGGATTTTTAATCGCTATTTCGAATCGAATACTATTTGGAATGTTCCTCTTTCTATAAAATGGTTAGCTATTATATTAGGCTATTTAATTTGTATAAAACCAACGAATATTTTTATCAGAGAAACACTTGTTGTTGGCAAAATTGAAAGCATTTCGGACACTTCTGCCGAACTTAAAAATGCCGGAAAACTGATTGGTATTTTGGAACGAATTTTAGTTTTAACTTTCGTAATCATAGGAAAATTGGAAGTTGTTGGCTTTTTAATCGCAGCAAAATCAATTTTAAGATACAAAGATACCGACACCATTAAAACCGAATATGTCTTGATTGGAACCATGCTAAGTTTTGGAATTGCGATGATGATAGGATTGCTAATTAATAAATTTTAATTAACAATAGCTTCTAAAAAAGTCGTATCTTTAGTATAAACTAAACTTTTAGTGATGACGAAAGAACAAAAAAAAATTACAGGACTTTCAAATGAAGAAGTAATTTCCTCCAGAACTAAAAACGGTTCTAACTCATTGGAACACCAAAAAAAGAATCATTTTTTGATGTCATTACTTGAAATGGTTAAAGAACCTATGTTTCTTTTATTGGTCGCTGCTGCAAGTATTTACTACATTTCTGGCGATTATGGTGATGGAATTTTCATGACAGTTGCAATCTTTTTGGTTGCAGCGATTTCACTTTTTCAAGAAGCACGAAGTAGAAATGCTATTGAATCGCTCAAAAAACTATCACAACCCAAAAGCAAAGTAATAAGAAACGGTGAATTAGTGGAAATTCCGAGTGAAGAAATTGTACTTGGCGATTTTATTCAAGTAGAAGAAGGTACGTTTGTTCCTGCCGATGCAACCATAATTCAATCGAATGATTTTTCGGTAAACGAGGCTATTCTCACTGGCGAATCTTTATCGGTTTTTAAGAATGAAGCATCAGAAATTAAGCAAGTTTTTCAAGGAACAATCGTTGCAACTGGTTTAGCAATTTGCGAAGTTACAGCCATTGGAAACCAAACTCAAATAGGTAAAATCGGTAAGAGTATTGAGACTATTGCCGAAGAAAAAACGCCATTACAAATTCAGATTACAAATTTTGTAACCAAAATGTCCATCATTGGATTGGTAATTTTCGTAATAGTTTGGGCAATAAATTATTTTCAATCTAAAAGTATTTTAGATAGTTTATTGAAAGCGTTAACGATTGCTATGAGTGTTATTCCCGAAGAGATTCCGGTTGCCTTTGCATCTTTTATGGCACTTGGCGCGTGGCGATTGATGAAAATGGGAATCATAACCAAACAAACAAAAACCGTTGAAACATTAGGAAGTGCCACCGTTATTTGTACCGATAAAACTGGAACAATTACAGAAAACAAAATGAGTTTGGCGCAATTGTACCTTTTCAAATCGGATGCCATTGTTGACACCAAAGAAAAGCTCAATCCAGAAGCCGAAGAAGTTTTAAATTATGCCATGTGGTCGAGCGAACCCATTCCGTTTGATGCCATGGAGATTGCAATTCATGAGGCTTACGCCAAATTAGAATCAGTTGACGAAAGACCCAATTTTAAATTGGTACACGAATATCCCTTGGATGGAAAACCGCCTATGATGACGCATGTTTTTGAAGATTCAAAAGGTAAAAAAATCATTGCTGCCAAAGGCGCACCAGAAGCAATTATTGCTGTCAGTCATTTATCTGAAAGTGAAAAGAAACAAGTTTTAGTTGCTATTGAAAAAATGGCTAACGAAGGTTATCGGGTTCTGGGCGTTGGCATAACCGAATTTTCTGGGACGAATTATCCTAAAACGCAACAGGAATTTAAATTTACTTTCAAAGGTTTGGTTGCGTTTTACGATCCACCAAAAGCAAATATTCAAGAAGTATTTGAAACGTTTTACAAAGCCGGAATTCAAGTAAAAATTGTAACTGGCGACAATGCGCAAACTACCACAACTATTGCAAAGCAAATAGGTTTTAAAGATGCTGATAAAGTGTTGAATGGTGACGAATTAATGGCGATGGACGAAGCAACTTTGAAAGTAAAAGTTATGGAAACTGCCATTTTTACAAGAATGTTTCCCGAAGCCAAGTTGAAAATTATTCAAGCTTTAAAAGACAATAATCAGATTGTAGCCATGACTGGCGATGGTGTAAACGATGGACCAGCTTTAAAATCGGCACATATTGGAATTGCTATGGGTAAAAAAGGAACCGAAATTGCAAAACAAGCAGCTAATTTAATTTTGATTGACGATGATTTTGCAAAAATGACCGATGCTATTGCGATGGGAAGAAAAATCTATGTGAATTTGAAAAAAGCCATTCAATATATCATTTCAATTCATATTCCAATAATTTTGGTTGTGTTTATTCCGTTGGCTTTGGGCTGGATGTATCCAAATATTTTTACGCCAGTTCATATAATATTTCTCGAAATAATTATGGGTCCAACATGTTCTATTATTTATGAAAACGAACCTATGGAAAGCAATTTAATGCTAGAAAAACCAAGACCTTTAACGAATACTTTTTTCAATATTAAAGAGATAACTATTAGTATTATTCAAGGATTGGCAATTACTATGGGATTGTTGTTTATGTACCAATATTGTGTGCAAAATAATTTTTCGGAAACGTATACGCGAACTTCTATTTTCCTGACATTAATTGCTTCAAATATTTTTCTTACGTTGGAAAATCGTTCGTTTTATTATTCCATTTTTACTACGATTCGGTATAAAAACAATTTGGTTTTATTGATTATTGGGATCACAATTGCCGTTACTTCGCTCCTACTTTTTGTTCCTGTTTTCTCCAAATTCTTTTTGTTCGAAATTGTTGATTATACTCAAATCGGATTCAGTATTTTAATTGCTTTTATTTCTGTGATGTGGATTGAAATTTATAAGATTTTTAAACGACGTTGATTGTTTTAGACACGTTTTTTTAGACACGAATTGCACGAATTTGCACGAATTAGATTGCTTTGAAATTACACGAATTACAACTAACTGGAAACTGAAAAATTGGACTTTATTCACATTCTAATGAGATTCCTACGGAATGACAAACTGGGTGGATAAACAAGGCCAAAAACTGAAAACTGAAAACTGAGACTGAA
>NZ_DQDX01000121.1:0-17900 GCF_003525665.1 Flavobacterium sp. | reverse complement strand
ACTGAAAACTGAGACTAAAAACTAAAACTTCTAATGAAACTCTCCAAATAATCTTGAAGCAACGTTGTAAGCGCTTTCAAAACTCATTGGACTTGTATTGGTATTGGCTTTTTGTGCTGTAAAATAAGACAACATTTTTTCGGTTGGCATGTTGCCTGTTAAATCGTCTTTTGCCATTGGACAACCGCCAAAACCTTGAATAGCACCATCATAACGACGGCAACCAGCTTTGTAAGCAGCATCGATTTTTTCGTGCCATTTGTCTGGTGTTGTGTGAAGATGTGCTCCGAATTCGATGTTTGGATATTTTGTAATTAAATTCGAAAATAAATAGTCAATTACTTCTGGAGTTGAACTTCCAACTGTGTCGGAAAGTGATAGAATTTTCACACCCATATTGGCCAACTTTTCGGTCCATTCGCCTACAATTTCTACGTTCCATGGATCGCCATAAGGATTTCCGAAACCCATTGAGATATAGGTTACGACTTCTTTATTGGATTTATCAGCAATGTTTAAAATTTCTTGTAAAGTAACCAAACTTTCGGCAATGGTTTTGTGGGTATTTCGCATTTGGAAATTCTCTGAAATAGAAAATGGAAATCCTAAATACTGAATTTCTTTATGAACAGAAGCCAATTCTGCTCCTTGAGTATTGGCGATAATTGCAAGTAATTTACTTGTAGTTTGCGACAAATCGAGCTGTGCTAAAACCTCGGCAGTATCGACCATTTGCGGAATTGCTTTGGGCGAAACAAAACTCCCAAAATCAATGGTATCAAAGCCTACGCGAAGCAACGATTGAATATAATCTACTTTTCGTTGGGTAGGAATAAACGGTTTGATGCCTTGCATGGCATCGCGCGGACATTCTATGATTTTGATTTTTTCCATTGGAAGCCAAAGATAAAAAAAGTTTTTGCCACAAAGTCGCAAAGTCACAAAGTTTATTTTAATTTTTTAAGAATAGCTTTATTTATATCTTTTACCAATTGCGGACCTTCATAAATAAAACCTGTGTAAAGTTGGATCAAACTGGCTCCAGCTTCCAATTTTTCAATAGCATCTTGAGCAGAATGGATTCCGCCGACACCAATAATTGGAAATGATTTATTACTTTTTTCAGATAAAAATCGGATTACTTCTGTAGAACGATTGGCTAATGGTTTACCAGATAATCCGCCCATTTCTGATTTATTTTCGGATTTCAAACCTTCTCTTGAAAGCGTTGTGTTGGTTGCAATTACTCCAGCAATTTTGGTTTCGTTTACGATATCAATAATGTCTAAAAGTTGCGAATCGGTTAAATCTGGAGCGATTTTTAGAAGAATTGGCTTCTTGGTTGCGTGTTGCGAGTTTCGGGTTTCGAGTGTTGTTAAAAGTTCGGTTAATGGTTTTTTATCTTGAAGTTCACGAAGGTTTGGCGTGTTTGGTGAACTTACATTTACTACAAAATAATCGACATAATCGAAAAGTGCTTCGAAGCAAATTTCGTAATCTTGCGTCGCATTTTCATTTGGCGTAAGCTTGTTTTTTCCAATGTTTCCACCTATTAAAACGTTTTTATTGTTCTTTAAACGTTCTACAGCAGCTTGAACACCTTCATTATTGAAACCCATTCTGTTGATGATTGCCGAGTCTTCTTTTAATCGGAACAATCGTTTTTTTGGATTTCCTTCTTGACCAACCGGCGTTAACGTTCCGATTTCAATAAACCCAAAACCGAAGTTGGAAAGTTCTTTGTATAAAACAGCATTTTTATCGAAACCTGCTGCTAATCCTACTGGATTTGGGAATTTTAATCCGAAAACTTCGGTTTCCAATCGTTTGTCGTTTACTAAATATAAGGATTTGAAAAGTGAAGAAAATCCTGGGATTTTAGATAAAAAACGAATTAATGAAAAGGTAAAATAATGCACTTCTTCTGGATCAAACCAAAAAAGTATCGGACGAATTAGTAATTTGTACATTGTAGCTTAGTTGTGTTCTGCAAAAATAGAAAATAGTAATTAGTTAAATCTATAATTTGTGAAAATTAGCGAAATAAAATTGCTAGTTTTGTAAGAGACAATAGTTTGAATCTATACTAATTTACCTCAAATATGGAAAACCAAAACGATTACCTCAATATAAATAAAGCCACTTGGAACAATAAAACTGATGTTCACATTGCATCTGATTTTTATGATAACGAAGGATTTCTTAACGGAAAATCGACTTTGCAATCTATTGAATTGGAATTATTAGGAGACATTTCTGGAAAGAAAATTTTGCATTTGCAATGTCATTTCGGTCAAGATACTATGACTTTTTCTAGAATGGGTGCGATAGCAACCGGCATTGACTTATCTGATAGAGCAATTGAAAAAGCTAGAGAATTTGCTCAACAATTAAACCTGGATACTACTTTTATTTGTTGTGATATTTATGATTTACCGAATCATCTTGATGAAAAATTTGATATTGTTTTTACAAGTTATGGAACGATTGGTTGGTTGCCCGATTTGGATAAATGGGCGAATGTAGTTTCGCATTTTTTAAAACCCGATGGGAAATTTATTTTTGCAGAATTTCATCCTGTGGTTTGGATGTTTGACGATTATTTTAAGGAAGTTCATTATAATTATTTCAATGTTGAAACTATTATTGAGGACGAATCGGGAACTTATGCCGACAGATATTCTGACATTAAAGCACAAACGATTACTTGGAATCATTCAACTTCTGAGGTTTTAAATGCGTTGATAAATAGCGGATTAGAGTTAAAATCGTTTAATGAATATGATTTTTCTCCGTACAATTGCTTTAAAGAAATAGAAGAATTTGAGCCTAATAAATTTAGAATTAAACATTTAGAAAATAAAATTCCGATGGTTTTTTCTATTGTTGCTACTAAAAAATAAACGTCTATTTACCGCCAAAGCCTAGCCCAGATAGAAACGAAAAGCCCGGAGTTAAAAAGTTGTAGTTTTTCTTGGTGTAAAAAAGCGACGAACGGATCCCGAAACTTCGGGACTTTTTACGCCGTAGAAAAATTGTTTTTATGGCAAAATCTTGGAACGGATAGCTGGAAATAGCTTCAAATACTAACAACACTTTTGCATGGACTAGAGAATCTGAAACGAGTTCAGATTAAAAAAAAAGCCAAACATTACTGCTTGGCTTTTTGTTGTATTTTGAATTGTCTTAGTCGGCTAAAACAATTACTTTATTGTCTTTCATTTCGATAGTTCCTGAAGAAATTTCAAGAGTGTAGTTTTGGTCGTTTATTTTAGTAAACTTTTCTACAACTTCTTTTTCGAATTTAAAACTTGTTGCAGCAATTTTTACTATTCCTTGTTTTAAAATAGAAACTATTGGCGCGTGGTTGTTCAATATTTGGAACGAACCGTCAACACCTGGTAAAGTTACCGAAGTTACTTCGCCTTTAAATAATGTAGCTTCTGGTGATACTATTTCTAAAATCATAATTTTTATTTAAAATTCCAAATTTTAAAATTCCAAATTCCAAATTGGGATTTGTGATTTTATTTTTGAAGTTTATCAAGCTTCGCTTGATTTAAGCTTCTGCTAACATTTTTTGTCCTGCTTCGATAGCGTCTTCAATTGTTCCTTTAAGGTTGAAAGCAGCTTCTGGCAAGTGGTCTAATTCACCATCGATAATCATGTTGAATCCTTTGATAGTATCTTTAATGTCAACTAATACTCCAGGAATACCTGTAAACTGCTCAGCTACGTGGAATGGTTGAGATAAGAATCTTTGAACTCTACGTGCACGAGATACAGAAAGTTTATCTTCTTCAGATAATTCTTCCATACCAAGGATAGCGATGATATCTTGAAGTTGTTTGTATTTTTGAAGGATTTCCTTTACTCTTTGAGCACAATCGTAGTGTTCGTTTCCTAAAATTTGTGGTGTTAAGATTCTTGAAGTTGAATCCAATGGATCAACCGCAGGATAAATACCTAACTCAGCAATTTTACGAGACAATACAGTTGTTGCATCTAAGTGAGCAAATGTTGTTGCTGGAGCTGGATCGGTTAAGTCATCCGCAGGAACGTAAACCGCTTGTACCGATGTAATAGATCCTTTTTTAGTAGATGTGATACGCTCTTGCATCGCACCCATTTCTGTTGCTAATGTTGGTTGGTAACCTACCGCAGATGGCATACGACCTAAAAGAGCCGAAACCTCTGAACCTGCTTGTGTAAAACGGAAGATATTATCAACGAAGAAAAGTACGTCTTTACCTTGATCTGAACCTGCACCATCACGGAAATATTCTGCGATAGATAATCCTGATAAAGCAACACGAGCTCTTGCTCCTGGTGGCTCATTCATTTGACCGAAAACGAAAGTAGCTTTAGACTCTCTCATTCCTGGTTTATCAACTTTAGATAAATCCCATCCTCCATTTTCCATAGAGTGCATGAAATCGTCACCGTATTTAATAATTCCTGACTCTAACATCTCACGAAGTAAGTCATTTCCTTCACGTGTTCTTTCACCTACTCCTGCGAATACAGAAAGTCCACCGTGACCTTTAGCGATATTGTTAATTAACTCCTGAATTAATACTGTTTTACCAACACCAGCACCACCAAATAATCCAATTTTTCCACCTTTAGAATAAGGCTCGATAAGGTCGATTACTTTGATACCTGTGAATAAAACTTCAGAAGATGTAGATAAATCTTCGAATCTTGGAGCTGTACGGTGAATTGACATTCCGTTTTCTCCTGTTTTTGGTAAATTTCCTAAACCATCAATTGCATCACCAATTACGTTGAAAAGACGTCCGTAAACATCTGCACCGATTGGCATTTGAATTGGATTTCCTGTAGAAACTACATCTGTACCTCTACTTAAACCGTCAGTAGAATCCATTGAGATTGTACGAACAGTGTCTTCACCAATGTGAGATTGCACTTCAAGTACTAATAATGTACCATCTTTTTTAGTGATTTCTAATGAATCGTAAATTTTTGGTAATTCAGCATCTTTACTGTTGAATACTACGTCAACTACTGGTCCGATGATTTGAGAAACTTTTCCTATTGCTTTTGACATTGCTTATGTATTTATTTAATAGCGTTTTAGAAATGAAAAAATGATGTCTTTTTTCAGAGTGCAAAGGTAAATTTTCTAAATAGAAAATCAACAAAAAAACGCTATTTTTTTACTCAAATTTTGATTTTTTTTTGATTTAGAAGCTATTATGTCAATAATGAGCTATCCTAAAAGCAAAAAACCACCTATTTACATAGATGGTTTTTTTGTGAATAAATAATTTTTCTATTAAAAATTAGCTGGATTTTGTGGGAAAAGTATTCTATAGTTTCCTAAATCTACACCTTTTAAATTAGAACCATATTTAGCATTTATTGCTTCTAAGAATTTATTAGCTATTAAAGCATAACCTCTTGGACTTGGATGAACACCATCAAGAGAAAAACCTCCTCCAGTTACATAAGTCGAAGTTACACTAAAACCGTTTGCAGAAAGTCCGCCATTGGCAACTTGGTTTAAAACCGAATTTGCATCAACAAATGCTAAACCCTTAGCAGTAGCAATTGATTGAATTGAAGCGTTGTAAGCGTCAGTTGCTGTTTTAACCATTGCAGTTTCTGAAGCAGTAAGCGTTGTACTGTCAGGCATTGGAAATGAAACTCCTATCGTATTAAACGGAGCTGGCGCACCAGCTTGTGTAGTTCCAATAACACCTCTTGCTGGTAAAACAATATAATCTCTAGTCGCAGCAGCATTACTAGCATGTCTAGCTTGACCATATAAACTTCCTAAATAACCTGCAGTTGGAGCACCAAATAATGGAGTAAGTGCAGCAGTTATTGCACCAGAAATATTTATCAAACTTTCATCTCTAATTAATAAAGGATTAGCTTCTACAGTTGCAGGATTTCCGTCAGTTGCAACTAATGTTGCAAATCTTGTTGGCAAACCATTTGCAGTCAAAGCCGCATTAATACCACCAAACAACTGATTTAATTGAGCAGCACTTGATGGTGGTAACCCTGGAATAGGATTTGTTGGTACTGTTGTAAAATAAGGAACAGAAGTTACATAAGGAATATTTGCAACAACACCTTTAGCACCATTTGCAGTTAAAGAATTAACCATCGAGTTGTAAACAGAAGCAAAAACGGTTGGATCTGTAATATCATTTGCTCCATAAGTTGCTGGATTTAAATTTCCAGTTTGATTTGTTCCAACTCCTCCAGAAGTAGCAAAACTTAAAACGTCATTATTCCCTATCCATAAAGAAAAGAACGTTGGGTTTTGAGCAACAGCATCAGCAACAATTGTTGTTGATGGAGATGATGCAAAACGCACAAAATATGGATTAGCTTGTCCTGAAGGAACACCAGCTACGTTTCCATAACCTGGAGCAACTAGATGAAAACTTTTGGCACCAGGAACACCCATGTTATTGAATGGTCCAGACAAAGTATTTGTGATTTCAGTAGTTGGTGTACCAGAAACTGGAACTGGACCTGTACCATTGAAAAACAATCTTGGTCCTTGAATTTGCATTCCACCAAGAAGTAATCCACCAGTATTGTCTGCCATGTATGGAATTTTAAATTCACCACCACCAACTAACGCAAAACGTTGTGCTAATATATTGGTGTAAGCTCCTTTTTGTCCTTCAATAAATAGTGCACTATCGCTGAAACCAGCAGTTAATGAATTACCAAGAGCAACATATTTAGAAAAATCTGCTGAACCTGCAGTTAAAGGCAAACCGTCAGTTGAATCTGGTTTAGTTGTAACATCATCGTCACTATTACATGCTACAAAAGTTAAAGAAACTAATAGTAGCCATTTGATATTTTTTATCATAATACTTATATGTTTTATTATTTTGATTTAATTATGGATTAATTGTCCATGAAGCAAAATATTGTTGTCCGATTAAACCAGCTCCAATAATTTGTCTGTATTCTTTTCCAGCGATATTAGTTGCTCCTACTTTTAAAGTTGATTTTAATTTAGGGAAACCATAACTAATTTGAGCATCAAAAACTGTTGCTGCTTCAATAGTTCCATCTGCGAAAGATGCTTGGTATAAATATTCGCTATTCCATCTTCCACTTACATTAAATCCGAAGTTTTTGAATAATCTATCATTGCTAATAGTTCCTTTTACTCTATGTTTTGGAGTGTTAAATCCTGGCTCAAAACTTGGGTCTTTTTCTTGATCAAATTCGAATTGAGCGTAGTTATAGTTAGCACCTAATTCGAAGTTTTTGAATACTTTTTTATTCACTCCAATACCAAATCCTAACGACTGAATTTCAACATCAGTATTTGTATATAATTGGTATGCTCTTCTATCACCTTGAGTTAAAGCGAAAGCCGATTGGAATGCTTCACCTGTTGGAGTGAAATCACCACCACCATTAGTTGTCGTTCCGTAGTAAGGCGCAACAACGGTTAAGTTTCCGATGAAATCATTATAGATATTGTAGTATCCGTTGATATCAAATGAGAAATCTTTTACTTGACCTCTATATCCTAATTCGAACGCTTTTACAGTTTCTGGTTTTACGAAATCTACATCGGTTCTAACTAATAAATTAGAATTCGCTACAATTGCAGCAGCAAGTTGCGCAGCATTTGTTGGAGCAGAAGCAGCAACAGCAGCACCAAAAGCAGTTGCAGAAGCAGCCGTGTAAGAGTTTTGGTAAGCATTGATACCGTTCATTACAACTGAAGATGAACCTGCAAACGCTTGTCCATTTACAGAAACTGGTAACGTTTCTGAAAAACGTGTTAAGTTGTCTGGAGCAGAACCTAAAAGAACTGCAGTTCCTACATTGAATCCGATGTATTGATCTTGTGTTGTAGGATTACGGAAACCTGTTTGAAACGATCCTCTGAAATTGTGGTTTTTTTCTTGTCCTGCAGAATATACAAGTGAAACTCTAGGAGAGAAATTTCCATCAAAGTTTTTAGATTTATCGTAACGAACTGATCCTGTAAATTTCAATCTGTCTTCTAAGAATTTTTTCTGAAGTTGCGTGTAAGCACCATAATCAGTATAATTAATTTGACTATCGGCATCAGTGTAAATTCTACCTCCAGAATTTAGTTCATACAATCTGAAAGAACCTCCTACTTGAATTTCTGCAAATTCAACTAAATCTTTGAAGTTATAATTAGCATCTGAGTGATAAATTCTAGAATTATCTACTAGTTTAGAACCTGTTAATACGCTAGCATCACTAGTAACATTATTGAAAGCATTAACGAACTCTGCTGAACCTGGAAGGAATCTTCCTGAATCTGCTACTAATCTTGCTGCAGCATGAGCTTGCTCTGGAGTTGCACCTGCTAATAAAGTATTTTGAATATAAGCACCAGCGTATTGTCCGAACCAAGTTGAATCTGGTTTCCATGATCTATTTACATTAATACCTGTAAATAACATGTCATAAGATTTTCCTCCGTCTTCAGTAGTTGTATATCCTCTAACGAAGAAATTTTTACCTTTCAATTCTAATTTATGTTGTTGCATGAAAAACCCGTTAAGGTAATATCTATTTGCTCCTTGATAAACTGTGTTTCCAAACCCGAATTTACTTTGCCAAATAATTTCGAAATCATCTGCAAATGGTTTAAAGTGTAACGAGAAGTCAACTTTAGCGTTTTGAACTTTATTATCTGTTAAATCTGTTTCGTTATAACCAGTTCTACTTACATTATAGTTTGGTAAAACACTAGCTTGAGCTGGAGATATTGCACCAAGATTTACTAATGCAGTACCGACATCTCTAATGTTTGTAGAAACCTCATCACCATACACGTTTAATCCATTATAATTGTGGTGACTTCTGTCTCTTCCTGGATTAGTATAATCATCATAATCTGTTGCATACCAATCTGTACCGTTCATAAAAGCAAAGTTGGCTTTGGCTGCAAAACTTTTAGAAAATGCTTTTGCAACTCTAATTCCGTAATCATAATATAAATTATTTCCGGCTGCTCTTTGGCTAGTTTGTCCCAATTTTGCATAAGCAGTAACACCTTCACTTGTAAAAGGACTTTTACTGTTCATGAATAAAATTCCGTTGAATGCATTTGCACCATATAAAGCAGATGATGCACCAGGCAATAACTCCACACTTTGAACGTCTAATTCTGATACACCAACTAGATTACCCAAAACGAAATTTAACAAAGGAGAAGAGTTGTCCATACCATCAACTAATTGCATGAAACGTGTATTAGCTACAGTTGCGAAACCTCTTGTATTGATAGATTTGAAAGACATACTACTTGTATTCATATGTACTTCTTTAAGGTTTTCTAAACCATCATAAAAAGTTGGAGATGCCGATTTTTTAATGTCCTTAATACTCATTCTTTCAATTGTAACTGGCGATTCTCTCACTCGCTCTGGAGCTCTCGAAGCTGAGATTACAATTTCATCAAGTTTTGTGTCTTCTGCAACTAAAACTGAAGTGATTGTTTGGTTTGCAGAAGCAACTTGAACTGTTTGAGTTCCGTATCCAATACTTGTAATTTCTACAGAAAAAGGTGGTTTTTTTGAAGTTTTTAATGAGAATTTCCCATCAACATCTGAAACAGTTCCATCAGATTCTCCAACAACCCTAACATTGGCTCCCGGAATTGGTTCGTTTTTGCTATCTTTTACCGAACCTGATATTGTGCTTTGCGCAAATGAAATGCCACAAAAAAACAATGTCAAAATAAAATAATAAATCTTCATTTGGTTTAAATTTTGTTGGTTTAAGTAGCCAAATTACAAATATTTTTGATATTAATAAAAAAACCGAGGATAATTTTCGGCATTACTAATCAATGATGCGTTTTATTATTTATATGATATATTTATTTTTTTAAAGTAATCATAACATAATACTAATTTTAACAAAAAAATATTATGCATACATACTAATTTTTGAATTTTATTACATAAATCACAAAAATATGTTAAAGTGAGAAAATAAAAAAAGCGAGAAAAATTTCTCGCTTTTTTTAAATATAATTTAATTTTTTTACTCTACCGTTACCGATTTTGCTAAATTTCTAGGTTGATCTACATTACAACCTCTCATTACTGCAATATGGTATGACAATAATTGCAAAGGAATTGTAGTTAACAATGGTGATAAAGCATCTGAAGTTTCTGGAATTTCAATTACGTGATCGGCAAGTTCCTTTACTTGAGTATCACCTTTAGTTACAACGGCAATAATTTTACCACTTCTAGATTTAATTTCTTGAATATTACTAACCACTTTATCATAATGTCCTTGTTTAGGAGCAATAACAACAACTGGCATTTTCTCATCAATTAAAGCAATTGGTCCGTGTTTCATTTCTGCTGCTGGATAACCTTCTGCATGAATGTATGAAATCTCTTTTAGTTTTAACGCACCTTCTAAAGCAACTGGAAAATTATAACCTCTTCCTAAGTAAAGGCAATTTGGCGCATCTTTATATATTGAAGCTATTTCTTTAGCAATATCATTTGTTGATTTTAATGCTTCAGCAACTTTTTCTGGAATTACTTCTAGTTCTTGTAGATATCTGTGGAAATCTGAATTAGACATAGTTCCTTTTGCTTTTGCAAGACGAAGAGCAATCATTGTTAAAACAGTAATTTGCGTTGTAAAAGCTTTTGTTGAAGCTACTCCAATTTCTGGTCCAGCATGCGTGTATGCTCCAGCGTGAGTTTCTCTTGAAATTGATGAACCAACCACATTACAAACTCCAAATACAAATGCTCCTTTTTCTTTAGCTAACTTAATTGCAGCTAAGGTATCGGCAGTTTCACCCGATTGAGAAATGGCAATTACCACATCTTTATTGGTGATAATTGGATTTCTATATCTAAATTCTGAAGCATATTCTACTTCAACCGGAATTCTTGCAAACTCTTCAATTACATATTCTGCAACTAAACCAGCATGCCATGAAGTTCCACAAGCGATGATTAATATTCTATCGGCATTTAAAAACTTCTCTAAGTTATCTTCGATTCCTGCCATTTGGATAATTCCGCTATTGGCGTGAAGTCTTCCTCTGTAAGTATCTTTTATAACATTAGGTTGCTCATAGATTTCTTTAAGCATAAAATGGTCATAACCACCTTTTTCAATTTGCTCTAAATTCATTTGCAACTCTTGAACATATGGATCAACTAATGAATCATCTTTAATTTTTCTAATTTTTAAAGGTTTGTTCAAGCGAACAATTGCCATTTCTTCATCTTCAAGATAAATAGCATTAGAGGTGTATTCAATAAACGGAGATGCATCAGAAGCAATAAAATACTCACCTTCACCAACTCCAATTGCTAATGGACTTCCCAATCTAGCAACAACTATTTCGTCTGGCTTTTGTTTATCAAAAACACAAATTGCATAGGCTCCAACCACTTGGTTTAATGCTATTTGTACAGCTTTTCCAAGTTTCAATTTGTCTTTCTTTTGTACATCTTCAATTAGATTTACTAATACCTCAGTATCAGTATCTGATTTAAAAACGTAACCTCTTTTAATTAATTCCTTTTTTAATGGCTCATAATTTTCAATGATTCCATTGTGAATTATAGCTAAGTTCCCAGAATTTGACAAATGAGGATGCGAATTCACATCATTAGGAACTCCATGAGTTGCCCAACGCGTATGACCCATTCCGATGGTTCCATTTGTAGAAATTTCTTCGGCCGATTTAGTTTCTAAGTTTGAAACTTTACCTTTAGTTTTGGAAATCTTTAAATCGGTTCCATCATAAAGCATAATTCCAGCACTATCATAACCTCTGTATTCTAGTCTTTTTAAACCTTTAATAACAATAGGATACGCCTCTCTGTATCCAATATATCCAACAATTCCGCACATAAGCTCTTAATTAAATTAGTTAGGTTTCGTGTAATAAATTTTAAGTTTTAACCTCTTACCATAATTTTCAGTATTTGGTAAAATATTAGTTCCGTGTAAAACTGTTCCAAGTGGATTCATTACACTTGCCAATGGTGAAAATTTTATATCATTATAATTTGTAATTGGCGTTTGCAGTTTAGCATTTGTTATTGCCGCAATAGATTCTGTTACTACTAAACCTAATTTTACATTTTTACTTGCGTTTTCATCTGCCAATAAACTCATTAGATACCTTGTAAGTCTTATTTTGTACTGAATCCCTTTTGTAGGCACGCCTTCTACCACTTCGTCTCTTTCAATAATTCCACCGTGAATTAATTTATTGAGCTTAGGATTAACGTTATTTTCAGTTCCATCAAAAGTATAATCAACAATTGGTACATTGTTCTCTAAATCGTATAAATAAATACGTATTGGTTCAAATTCTGAACTTAGCATAGCATCACGATCTATGAAAAACGTTAGACTTGCCTCGTTTATTAACCATTTATTTGCTTTAATTTCCTCTAGTTCTTCTGGAATATCATCAGCATCTAATGGTGAATCTGGACCAAATAATTCAATAACTGCCATTGAACCATTTTGACCTTTCAAGTATAATTTTTCATCGCCAGCTGGTGTATCAGGTGTATTGTTGGTTAATGCAGCGATATAACTTGAACTCGAAGCTGTGTTTTCTGTTTCAAATAAATTTACTGTATTACCTCCTAAATTTATAGTCAATTCTCTTCTAATCCTTTCATTATTGGTTGCAGTCGTCTCATCATGATAAGACATAACTATTTTTCCTTTTTTAAAGTCAAGTAATGCAAGACTTCCCTGTTCTGTAGATGAATCAGAATTATTCACTCTAAAATATAAACCTCTAAAATAATCTTTAAAAGTATTGTTGTTAGTTAATGTTCCTGCTGGTGCATTAACTAATTTTTGCATAAAGAATTCTCTGCTTAATTTTACAAAAATTCCAGGAGCCAAACGCTGTTTAACAACAGTTTGCTCTTTTTCAAAATTATAGTACTGTAATTTTATTTCATTTGGTTTAAACTCAAAATTCACATTTTGAATCTGTGCCGTAGAATCGTTCAATCTTCCTGCTACTGTATTGTGGTTATTGTCAAATAATGGTTTTTGATTAGAATAATAACGTTGTACTTCTTCTAAACCAGTAGAGGCATCAAAATCTCTTAAATAATATTTTGACTCGAAAACTTCCAGCTTAATAGGACTTGAACCGTAAATAGAATCTAACTCATAAGTTGAATCTCCAGTTTGACTATTTTTTACTGTTTTCCTAGCATTAATAAAATAAGGTACATACAGGTAAACTGAGTCAATATCAACTGCTGCAGGATTAATAAATTTAGGATTTGCTGCAATTAATTCTAATTGAGTTACAAAACTAGCTTTGGTTTTACCAAAAACAGGATGATTGTAGTAACCTAATGCATTTGTAGGTAAATTATTAGTTTGAACTGCTCCAAAAGGCTGGTTGTAAGCAACAACAGTTTTTGTGCTATCTACATCAAAATCGTAATGATCTTCACCAATAATGTTTGTACCTACTTCATTAAAATCTTTATCACAAGAAGCAAAAAGTACCAGAGTTAAACCTAATAAAAGGGTTTTAAAAAAAGAATTAAATTTCATATTAAACTTTAAAAATTATTATAACATGTTTTTATAAAAAGACGTGTAAAGCTTTGCAAACTCATCTTTGGGAGCGAAAGGTAAAAAAGGTTTTCCTGAAGATTCTATATATTTTGTTAAACTTGCAGAAAGATTTTCGGAAGCAATTATCACCGCATCAGAGTGATTTATTGAAGCTTTAATAATGTTTTCATAAGTTGGGTTTGCCAAATCTGAAATAGCATCTTTTGGAATTCCGTCAAATTCTACTTTGTTTATCATTTCTAAATCTAAATTTCCATCAAATGATTGACTGTAGATAGAACTAACTATCTTAGTTTCAGAAAACAACGCTTCATCTTTGTAATAATGTTTCATGTAAATTGGCAACATTGAAGCCATCCAACCGTGAACATGAATAATATCTGGAACCCAATTTAATTTCTTTACGGTTTCTACAACTCCTTTTGCAAAGAATATAGCACGTTCGTCATTATCAGGATACATAACGCCATCTTCGTCAGAAAAAGTTGCCTTTCTCTTAAAATATTCATCATTGTCTATAAAATAAACTTGAATTCGCTCTTTAGGAATTGACGCTACTTTTATAATAAGTGGCATGTCAACATCATTAACAACTAAATTCATACCAGATAAACGAATTACCTCATGCAATTGATGTCTTCTCTCATTTATATTTCCATACCTAGGCATAAAAATTCGAATCTGTCCGCCTTGATCATTAATTAATTTTGGCACATCATACGACATTAAAGAAACCTCGTTCTCTGCTAAATACGGCACCACTTCAGATGATACATACAATATCCTCTTATCTTCCATTATTGAATTTATTTATTTATTGGGTATAAAAACATGCAAAATTACAAAAATTTATGCAGATAAATACTAAAGTAGTAAGTTTGTACCCTATTTTAATAAAAACTCCATGAATGTTTTTAACAATAAAGTCGATTTAAATCACTTCATCAACACCAATAGTAGTTTGAATTCTACAATTGGTTTTGTGCCTACCATGGGCGCATTGCATGCTGGTCATTTATCGCTACTAAAAAAATCTACAGAAAATAATTCGCTAACTGTGATAAGTATTTTTGTAAATCCTACTCAGTTTAATAATCAAGAAGATTTGGCTAAATATCCTAGAACGCTTGATAATGATGTAGAAAAAATCAAATCGGTGTCTAACAAAATTATTGTTTATGCACCAACTGTTGATGATATTTATGAGGGCAACACCAAATCCAATCACTACGATTTTGACGGATTAGAACATCAAATGGAAGGAAAATTTAGACCCGGACATTTTGACGGAGTTGGTACAGTTGTAAAACGTCTCTTCGAAATTGTAAATCCAACCAATGCGTACTTTGGAGAAAAAGATTTTCAGCAATTGCAAATTGTAAAAAAGTTAGTCGAAAAAGAGCATCTTCCAGTAAATATAATAGGTTGTTCAATCTTTAGAGAACCAAACGGATTGGCAATGAGCTCAAGAAACGAACGCCTTACAAGCGATGAAAAAGAAAAAGCATCAATTATTTTTAAAACAATAAGTGAAGCTAAAACTCTTTTTGGCACGAAATCTGCAAAGGAGGTTTCTGAATTCGTTTCAAAAACATTTAAAAACAATCAAACATTTGAATTAGAATACTTTGAAATTGCCGACGAAGCAACATTATTGCCTTGTGTAAGAAAAAGTAAAGATAAAAAATACAGAGGTTTCATTGCCGTTTTTGTTAATAATATAAGATTGATTGACACAATTTCATTCTAAATAAAAAAAATAAATTAACTTTGTCCCATGCAAATTCAAGTCGTAAAATCGAAAATACATCGCGTTAAAGTAACTGGCGCAGATTTAAATTATATTGGTAGTATCACTATCGATGAAGCTTTAATGGACGCCTCAAACTTAATTGAAGGCGAAAAAGTATCAATAGTAAATATCAACAACGGAGAACGTTTTGAAACTTACGCTATTAAAGGCGCAAGAAATTCGGGCGAAATTACTCTTAATGGTCCAGCAGCTAGAAAAGTGCATGCTGGAGACATTATCATTATAATTTCTTATGCTACTTTAGATTTTGAAGAAGCTAAATCGTTCAAGCCTTGGTTGGTTTTCCCGAATGAAGTTGATAATACTTTGACCTAATCTTTTGAAAAAATTCATCAGAAAATGGTTAACCATTCTTATTCCATTATTTATTGGAATCGGGATTATATACTATCAATTTACCACCTTAACTGCTGATGAAATTGAGAAAATAAAAATCAGCTTTCAAAAAGCCAATTATTACTATATTCTCCTATCATTAGCTTTCGCGTTTTTAGGATTTTGGTCACGTGCCTACCGATGGAAATTTGCCTTGAATCATTTAGGATATCAAACTCATTTTTACAATAATTTTTATACTGTTTGTGTGTCGTATCTTGTAAATTTTACTGTTCCAAGATCAGGTGAAATTACGCGTGCAGCATTATTAAAAAAATATGAAAACGTACCTTTCGACAAGGCATTCGGAACTATTGTTGCCGAAAGAATCGTCGATTTTAGTATATTTTTATTATTTGTCTTCGTCGGATTTGTATCACAATTTGACACATTATATCAATTTCTTTTAACAAAAAATGTTTCTGTAAAATCAATCCTTATTGCGGCACTATGTGGTGTGATTTTATTCGTGATTTTTGTTCTAATTTGGATTTACGCCGAATGGAAAATCATCTTGAAACTGAAAAAAAAGCTCTCTGGATTAATTGAAGGAATGACAACAATTTTAAAAATGGAAAACAAATGGAAGTACATTTTTCACTCTTTCTTCATTTGGTTTACCTATTTAATGATGTTCTATGTAGCCATTTTTGCACTTCCTGAAACCGCAGAAATGTCGTTCAACATAGTAGTAATGGGATTCATTTTCGGAAGTTTGGCAGTTGGTTTTTCCAATGGAGGATTGGGAGCATATCCTTTTTCTATAGCATTAATTTTTGGTTTGTACGGAATTTCTAACGATGTTGGAACTGCATTTGGATGGTTGGCTTGGACTTCGCAAACCATTTTCACTATCCTTTTAGGTATAATTTCTTATGTTTTTCTTCCTATTTTAAATAGAAAATAATTATTATCTTGCTTGGGTTAAAAAATGTGTATTTTACAGATAAAACCCCATCAAAAACATGAAAAAACTATTCTTATTTCTACTCCTTTTTTGCTTCTCATTTAGCGGATTTTCTCAAATTGTAAAAGATAGCGTACTGTCTAGAAAAATGGATAAATACAGAGATTTGACTATTTCTATTCCAGCATCTTACAGCAAAGATTCTAAAAAAACCTATCCTTTATTGGTTTTACTTGACGGAGATTATCTTTTTGATGCTTTTAATGGTGCATTAAGTTATGGAAATTATTGGGATGATTTACCAGAGACAATCATAGTTGGTTTGCACCAAAATGGCAACAGCGAACGATACGACGACTGTAAAATAGACGAATCAACTGGATTACCAGTAGGAAAAGGCGAGAAATTTTTTGAGTTTATTGCTGGCGAATTGTTACCATTTATTCAATCAAAATACCGTGTTGGAAATTTCAAAATTATCGCCGGACATGACGTCACTGCAGGTTTTATAAATCTATTCTTATATAAAGATCAACCTCTTTTTAATGCCTACATCAACTTAAGTCCAGAGCTTGCAACCGAAATGGAAGTTCGAATTGCCGACCGACTAGCTTCCCAAAAACAAAACATGTTTTATTATTTATCATCAGCAGATGGCGATATTAAAAAAATGCGTGAAAACATTGCACTTTTGGATACCAACATAAAATCTGTTAGCAGTCCAAACTTAAATTACAGATATGATGAAATAAAAGGTGCATCTCATTATTCTCTTGTTTTATATTCGATTCCAAATGCACTTTATCAATTTTTCGCTTCTTACAAACCAATTTCTACAGACGAATTTCAACAAAAAATTGTAAAACTAGAATCAGGTTATGTTGATTATTTGAAAAATAAATATGAAGTTTTAGAAAAAACCATCGGAATAAAAATGCCAATTCGTGTTAACGATTTCAAAGCAATTGAAGCCGCGATTTTAAAAAACAAAGCTTACAATGAATTTGAACAATTAGCACAACTTTCCAGTAAATCTTATCCAAAAGCAATGTTAGGCGAATACCACTTGGCACGTTATTATGAATTTAATGGCGACATGAAAAGAGCTGTAAAATCGTATCAAAATGCTTTTTCGCTTGAACCTATTGGAGATTTAACAAAAGACATGATGCTTGCAAAAGCTGATGAACTTAGAAG
>NZ_DQDX01000057.1 GCF_003525665.1 Flavobacterium sp. | reverse complement strand
GTTTAAAAGTTTATGGTTTAAAAGTTTATAAGTTTGCCTTTAGCTGAAACTAAAAACTCTTTATTAATTTTTTTGTTTGTATGCTGCGATAGTTGCGTATTTTTCTTTTTTGTAGATTTTTTCAATCTGACTGAAAACGTAATTTCTAAAAGCAAACCCTAAAATTCCTGCTGCAGCAACAAATACCAATCCAATGTTTGGTGAGAAAATGTAATATCCTAAAGCATAAAATGCTACAGGTAAAAGCAATTTTGGAATTGTTAATAATAATGTTTTAGAATTAAATGCTTGTTTATCGCCAAAAGCTCCTTTCCCGGTAGTTAAATCGATTGGAGTTTTTACAAATGCACCGCCAAGCATTACCAAGTGCGAGTTTACTCCGATGTTGAAAATCGCTCCACAAACTACTAATAAATACGTATGAACTCCAAAAAACAAATAAAACGATGCTAGAATTGTTGAAATTAAAGTTCCAATAACCATCAACCACCATTTAGAGCTGATGTATTCTCTATATTGAATATTTTGACTCATCATCAATTGATAATAAGCACTATCCCAACTTGGCACAAATTGTCCGAAGGTGAAAAGAAATCCGCCTGAAACGAAAATACCGGCAAAAATCCCCATTACTGCTGGTTGTGTTGGATTGTTGAAAAAGATAAAACCATAAAAAATGAATAAGAAACTCATTATCAACGTAGTTTTAGAGCGTTTGTTTCTTAATAATAATCGAATGTCGTTTTTTAAGAATGTTCCTAAAGTTCCAAATTGGTCCAAGAAAGTAAAATTTTGTGTTTTTGCGATATCACTTTTCGTTGCCAAACCTTCGTCTAAATTCAAATTACTTTTAAAATAATTGAAAGCAAAATAATAAGTTGCAGCTACCAAAATCATCGGAATTAAAAACACAAAAAAGGTTTCATACATTCCTTGAAAAAACGGTTGCGTGTAAGTTGTAATATCAAATAATTTATAATAATGCGCTAAACCAAAACCTCCAACTACTGCCAAAACTGAGTAGAAAACACTGTTTTTATTATTGATTAAAATATTTATAAAATTGTTCAAATAAAATAATGACATCATTCCTAAATGCCACAAAATTACATTTAATGCATTATAACCATTTAACAATAAGACAATTGAAAACGGAATGAAGAAAAGTGCATGTGACCAATTGAAGAATGATAAAGCTGTTTTCCCGAGTGTGAAATGAACAATCGTGTTTCTTTTAATAGGTAATGTTAGTAACGGTTTGATGTTCAAGACTGGCATTTTTTGAAGAAAATACCTAGTTAACAAATCGGCAAATAAATAATAAATCATAAATTTATTTACAGTTGCCAGTGGTTCATATCCTTCTTCTTTTAAAATAAAAAAAGCGCCAACTCCGGCAGCAATAAAAATCACCATGAAATAAACTGCAAAAAATCCCATAAAGATTTTCATGGCAATATTACTTCCTAAAGAAGCCGAACGGAGAAATGATTTCCATTCGAGCATAATAAAATGTTTGAACATAGTTGATAGTTGATTGGTTTGTTAATTAGTTTATAAATGTAGAAAATTGTTACAAATATTTCAAACTTTCGATGTGAAGTAAACACTTGCGATTTATTATCTTTGTAAAAAAATTATCACAATGTCAGCTTTTTATAAATTACAAGTCAAAGAAGTAAAACGTGAAACGCCAAGCGCAGTTTCTGTAGTTTTTAATGTTCCTTCTGAATTACAATCTGCTTATCAATTTACTGCAGGTCAATATATTAACTTAAAATTGACGCTTGACGGACAAGAAATTCGTCGTGCTTATTCTATTTGTTCTTCGCCAGAAAGTGGTGAATTACGCATTGCAATTAAGTCGGTTAAAAACGGACATTTCTCGAAGTTTGCGAATGAAAATTTGAAAGTTGGAGATATTTTAGAAGTTGGAACTCCTGAAGGTAAGTTTACATTTGAACCACAAGTTGGAAGACAAAGAAACTACGCAGCATTTGTTGCGGGAAGCGGAATAACGCCGGTTATGTCGATTCTAAAATCGGTTTTGCATAACGAAAAAGACAGCACTTTTGTGTTAGTTTACGGAAATAAAAATAACGACGAAACCATATTTCATCAAGAATTACACGATTTGCAATTGCAATATGTAGGACGCTTTTTTGTGCATTATGCTTATACTCAAATAAAAGTTGAAAACGAACTTTTTGGTAGAATTGATAAAGCCAATGTTAATTTTGTCTTGAACAACAAACACAAAGAAAAAGAGTTTTCTAAATTCTATTTATGTGGTCCAGAAGAAATGATTAATTTGGTTTCTGATGTTTTAAAAGAACATAATGTTGCTGAGAAAAATATCAAATTTGAATTATTTTCAACATCAACTTCTGCAGAAAAAATAATTGCAACTTCAGAAAATGGTCATACCAAAATCACAGTTTTAGTTGATGGCGATGAGGCAACATTTGAAATGAGTCAGAAGCAAACTTTATTGGAAGCTGCTTTAAAACAAGGCATCGATGCACCATATTCTTGCCAAGGCGGAATTTGCAGCAGTTGCTTAGCGAGAATTTCAAAAGGAACAGCCGAAATGAAAAAGAACTCCATTTTAACTGATAAAGAAGTTGAAAGCGGATTGATTTTAACGTGTCAAGCGCATCCAACGAGTAGTGAGATATTTGTTGATTTTGATGATGTTTAGTTTTTAAAATTCCAAATTAGAAATTCCAAATTCCAATTTATTGCGTGGCAAACTGAATTTAGATTAAAAATTATGCGAAATAAATTTGAACTATTTAAAAAAGCTCAAGATCTTTTGGACGAACCAGAAGTTCAAGAGCTTTTGGAGTATTGTGAAAAATTGGAAGATGAGTTGGTGGATTTCAAATTTGAGAAAGATAAAAACAAAGAATTAATTATGCTCGACATGATTAAAGAAGTTTTAAAAGGTTGCAACGCGATCGAAAAAGAGCAAATGGAACACGAACGTTTCGGCTACGAAGCACCAAATTATCAGGCAACAATTTCAAATTTAAAGAGTTATATTTTGGAGATTTGTCGTGATAATAAGATTTATTTGTGATTGAAAAAGACACAAATTTCACGAATTAACACAAATTTTAAATCCATTTGAAAAAGATTATTTTGATATTTATTTGCATCTTATTTTCCTCTTGTGGGATTAATCATGCTATTAAAAAAACTGAAAAAAGGCAACATAAATTATCAACTGAACTACTAAACTCTTTTGGGAATGTGATAATTCTTGATTATGGAAAAGCAACTATTTCAAATCTAATTTACAATGATAATGAGGGAAATTGGAATCTTGTGAAAATAAAAAATGGGAAGAAAAATTTAATCAGAATAAAAAAAGAAAATCACTTCATTGGAGATAGCATTGTTGTTGAAGCAGAAAATGAATTAAAAGAAATTAATACTAAAACAAAATTTGTTTTAGATGGAACTTCAATAAATTTTAAATACAAAATATTTAATGAAATTAGTGAAATTAGATTTAATGGTGAAATAGAAGATTTTAAAAATATAAACTTCGAATTAAACTATTTAAAAATAATTAACGAAATTATTACTGAAGAAAAATTAAGCCTTTAAGAAATTAAGGAAAGTTAAGGTAAATCTTAATGAAACTTAATTTCTTAATGGTTAAAAGTTAAATCTATCTTCTCAACAACACTTTCCACAGAAATACTTCTCATCACCTCTTCATAACCTTCTACAGTTTTATTTCCATAAACCGAAGTTGGAAGTAATGGATATTGTTTTCTATCGGAAACCAAGCAATTTTCTAAAGGTTGATTGAACGGTGAAAATCCAGCAAAAGGATGCGTTGCACCCCAAAGTGTAATAACTTTAATTCCTAACATTGCTGCGATGTGCGCGTTTCCAGAATCCATTGAAAGCATTACATCTAGATTGGAAATTAATTGTAATTCTTGCTTTAAATTTATTTTTCCGGCTACAACAATTACATTTTGCTTGCCATTTGAAAACTGATTTAAGATTTCAATTTCCTTTTTTCCGCCACCAAAAAGAAAGATTTTGTGGTTGGTATTTAATGCTAATTCATCGATTACTTTTTGCATTAAATCTTGTGGATACACTTTACTTTCATATTGAGCAAACGGTGCAATTCCTATCCAATTGAAGTTTGCTTTTTCACCCGAAATTTTCAAAATATCATTCGATAAAATAGCTTTTTCAGGGAAATTTGGATGCGATAAATCTATAGAAAAACCAAGTTTGTTGAAGGTTTCAACATGGCGTTCAAACATCGATTTTAATTGTTTGAACTCTTTATTTTCAAGACTTGTTAATGCAGCTTTTTCTTTTCTGCCTTTGTCTGTAAACGCAACTTGTTTTCCGTTTAGTGCAAATAATTTTCTGATAAATTTAGAACGCAAAACATTGTGTAAATCGGCAATGGCGTCAATATTTAGCTTTTTTAAATCGGGATACAATTTCAATAATCCCCAAAAACCTTTGTGACGTTTTTTTACATCAACTTCAAAGAAACTCACATTTTTAATTCCGTCAAAAAATGGTTTATAAAACGGAATTGAAACAACCGTAATTTTAACATCTGCATTTTGCTCAACAAAAGCTTTAACAACAGGAACTGTCATGGCAACATCACCCATTGCTGACAATCGTATTACGGCGATATGTTTAATTTTTTTTGGCAAATGATTGTTTTTAAACTAGTAAGGTATTAAGTTTAATTAAGTTTTGCCTTAATTTTCTTAATACCTTAATGGCTTGATATGCATTACTTATTTTTTATTCTGATACAAAACAGGATTCAATTCGTCGTCATTGTACATTTTCATTTGTTTGTACACTTTCATAAATTTATCGCCATTTTCAATATCAGTCAATAAATCGTCGATGGCAGTTGATAAATCGGTTCTTTGTTCCAGAAGTACGTTTAACTTTTCTTGACATTTATCTCTGTGTTCTTGCGAAGCTTCTGCACGAGTTGCTTCTTCATTCATGTGATAAATTTTTAATGCCAAAATAGACAATCTATCCAAGGTCCAAGCTGGAGATTCTGAATTGATTTTTGCAGAAGATTTTACATCAACATGAGCATATTTTTGAAGAAAATAACTGTCAATATATTCAACCATATCGGTACGTTCTTGATTAGAAGCATCAATTTTTCTTTTCAAAGTTAATGCTGCAACAGGATCAATATTTGGATCACGAATAATATCTTCATAATGCCATTGAACGGTGTCAATCCAATTTTTAAAATACAATAAGTGCTCAATTTTGTCCTTTGGAAACGGATTATTAATAGGCTGGTTTACATTATCGTAAACATGATAATCCTTGATACATTGTTCAAATATAGAATAGGCAAATTTTGAAAACATACTATTATTATTTTTTTACAAATATAGTTTTTATACTTTTGAAAATAGTTTAAAGGTTTAAAAAAGTTTAAAGGTTTAAAT
>NZ_DQDX01000220.1 GCF_003525665.1 Flavobacterium sp. | reverse complement strand
CTCCTAATTTTAATTTGTAGTCGCCAGTTTATCAGGATTGTAACCAATGTATGGCATAACAGTTTCTTTGAAAATCACACCGTATTCTTCGAGTTCTTTAAGGATTGGTTCGTAAACTTCTTTGCGAATTGGCAGTTGTACGCCTGGTGTTTTTATGTTTCCGTTTAAGATTTGTAATGTTGCCATTGCGACTGGTAAACCAACGGTTTTTGCCATTGCTGTATAGGTTTGGTCGTCGCCGATGCATACCATTTTGGAGTCGATTTGTTGTTCTTCTCCGTTAATTTCGAAGCCAAATTTGTGGTACATCACAATCATGTCTTTGTCGTTGGGTTCTAACTTCCAGGAATCGTTTAGTATGTGTTCTAAAATTTGTGCTGGAGTGGCGTTTACTAATCCGATAATTTTGTTTGGATTGAATAAATCTAGTTCCAGAAGTTTGTCCCACATGATGTCGTCTTGCTCAATATTTAGCGCCATTCTCAACTTGATTTCTACAGAATCTGTTGGATGAAAAGGCAAAAATGAGTTCACAAAATCGCGGTAACTCATGGTTTCTGAGTTTTCCATAACGTAGTTGTCATCGGTCATTCCCAATTGCACAAACATGTTCCAAGCTTTTGAAAATCCAACTCGTCTGATGGTTCCACGGTACAAAGTTAGTACGTCGTCTAAGCCATAAACGCTTCGGTATTTCAAAGAATCGCGGTTGGCGTAACCTTCGAATTTTCCGTAACCTTCCACTAATAAAAATTCGGTTCTGCGAAATAATTTGTGGTACGGAATGTATTTGTATTTTCCTTCTTGAATGAATTTTGCCGCGCCACCTTGACCAGCCAAAACTACATTTCTTGGTGCCCAAGTAAATTTGTAATTCCAAAGATTATTGTCGCTTTCTGGAGCAACTAATCCGCCGCAGAACGATTCGAAAAGCAACATTTTTCCGCCTTTTTCTCTTATTTCATCCAAGATTTTCATTGCGCTCATGTGATCGATTCCTGGGTCAAGCCCGATTTCGTTCATGAAAATCAAGTTGTTTTCTTTGGCTAATGCGTCTAAACTTTGCATAGCATCAGAAACATAAGATGCAGTAACCATGTGTTTTTTGAAAGTGATGCAGTCTTTGGCAACTTCAATATGCATGTGCGCAGGCAACATCGAAATTACGATATCGGCTTTTTGAATTTCGGAATGACGTTGTAATTCGTTGTGAATGTCCAACTCAATTGCGGTTGCATTTGGATGATTATTGGTTTTGCGTTGCGCCAATTCTAGAGATAAATCGCCAATTGTTAAATGAAGATTTTCTTGATTGGATTTGTTTAAAAGGTATTGTATTAAGGATGATGCCGATCTACCAGCGCCAATTATAAGTATATTTCTCATGGTTTTTCTAAAATAGGATGCAAAGCTAGATAAATTCTAATAAAAAAATTCCAAATTCCAACTTAATGTTTGGGATTTGGAATTTACTATTTTGTTTTTTATTGAATTATTCTAAACCTTCTAGTTCTTCAAGTTCTTGTCTAGCTTCTTGTTTGGTCTCTATTTTTTGTTGTTCAAATTGTTGGTCAACAGCAACTTCATCTTTAATTAAAAACGTTTTTCCAAGAACGAAAATGCCACATAAATAGGTTATGATAAAAAGCCATTTGGGAACTTGACGTTGGTTAACTTCCGATTTTTTAAAGGTTATGAACAGGAAAATTAATGTAAGTGCGATAGGTAAAAGCGCCAAAGTATCTAAAGGTAAAGCAGAAAATACTATGCTTATTACTACAAAAATTATCGAAAGGATTAAAAATGTTTTTCTCATGATGTTCAAATTAAATTCCAGTTGCCGAAGTTAAAACCAATTGTCCAGTTCCAACAGGAATGCTGAATTTCATTAACGCAGGAACTTTTTTAGCATCGGCGGTAAGCCAAATAAGATTTTTATCTTTTCCTTTTAAAGCATCCGTTTTTGCTCCAATCGATAATTTGTAACAGTTTTTTGTACCAAGATTTCCGGCTTTTACGCTTTCAATTCCCATATATTTTAAAGTCACAGGAATTTCTTTTTCGTCAAAAACTATAGTAAACGATTTAGTTTGACCAGCTTTTAGTTTTGTAAAATCAATAGTTCTTACTTTATATAAAAGTGAAACTACATCTTGAGTTGCAGCTCCAATCGTAAACTTTTTGGTTGTTTCGGGTTGTCTTCTTTTTTTGGTTGTGCTAGTTACTGCATTTCCTTTAAAAGCATATTTTTCTTTTTTAGTATAACCGCCTTCGTCAATACTTCTTTTGTATAAACTTGGTTTTAATGTTATTGGATCTACATACGATTCATAAATGTCGCGAATTTTAAAAAACTTATCCCATTTGCTAAAAGTCGCTAATTCGCAATTTAAATGAAGGTACGAGTTTTTTGCAGTTGAAACGGTTTCTGTAGACATGGTAACTTGCGCCAAATGTGTCATTAATCCGCTCATATTATAAGAGCCAGCATAAACTAATTTTTCGCCCGATGGAACTACAACTTTTTTATCTGAAGTAAACGAACAGAAAATCAATGCTGTAGCTATTAAAAATACAATCTTTTTCATCTTATTAAATTAGGGTGCAAATATAAAATTTTAATATTGCAAAATTTAAAAAGAAAACATAAAAGTCCTTCTTTATTCAATGTATAACAGATAAATTTGTATAAAATTATACATCATCGCAATTATGGATAGAAAAATATTTTCGACAGCCGCTTTTTTCGGAATGACTGCAATTATTTTAGGAGCTTTTGGCGCTCATGCCTTAAAAAAAGTGTTAACATTAGATCAATTAGCAACTTTTGAAACCGGAGTGAAATATCAGATGTATCATGCGTTATTTTTGTTATTTTTAGGATTAAATAATCATTTGACTTCAAAAACTAAAAAAACAATATTGATTTTAACAATTTTAGGGATTATTTTCTTTTCGGGATCAATTTATTTGCTTGCTACAAATTCGCTCACCTCTTTTGATTTTAAGGTCATCGGAATTGTCACACCCATCGGCGGATTACTATTAATAGTGGCTTGGAGCATTTTTATGATACAATTTTTAAAGAAAAAAGCATAATTTTTTACTAAACTATAACGTTGTAATTATTTATTTTTAACTTTGCAGTCAATTTACTAATTGCAACACAATACAATTTTATGGAGAATACTGCCCAATCTACGAAATCGATTTCGTTAGAACAATACGGAATTAAAAATGTCCAAGAAATTATATACAATCCATCTTTTGAATTTTTATATAATGAAGAGTTAAATCCAAGTTTAGAAGGTTATGAAAAAGGCCAGCTAACAGAACTTGGAGCAGTAAATGTTATGACAGGTGAATTCACCGGTCGATCGCCAAAAGACAAGTACATTGTTAAAGACAGCATTACAGAAAATACCATTTGGTGGAATTCTGAAAAAGCAGTAAACGATAACAAACCAATTTCTCAAACTACTTGGAATGCTTTAAAAGAAACAACTGTAAACCAGCTTTCTGGAAAAAGATTATTTGTGGTTGATGCCTTTTGTGGTGCTAACGAAAATACACGATTAAAAGTACGTTTTATTATGGAAGTCGCGTGGCAAGCGCATTTCGTGAAAAATATGTTCATTCGTCCAACCGATGCCGAACTTGAAGCTTTTGGTGAACCAGACTTTATAGTAATGAACGGTTCTAAAACTAGTTTCAAAGATTATGCAGCTCACGGATTAAATTCTGAAGTTTATGTAGCTTTTAATTTAACTGAAAAAGTTCAATTAATTGGCGGAACTTGGTACGGTGGCGAAATGAAAAAAGGGTTATTCTCAATGATGAATTACTACTTGCCATTACAAGGAATTGCTTCAATGCATTGTTCTGCAAATAAAGGAAAAGATGGTGATGTTGCGGTTTTCTTCGGATTATCTGGAACAGGAAAAACTACTCTTTCTACCGATCCAAAACGTGAATTAATTGGTGACGATGAACACGGTTGGGATAACGACGGCGTTTTCAACTTTGAAGGCGGATGTTATGCAAAAACCATCGATTTAAGTGCAGCAAATGAACCAGATATTTTTGGTGCCATTAAAAAAGACGCGTTACTAGAAAATGTAACAGTTGATGCTAATGGAATTATCGATTTTAAAGACGGTTCTGTAACTCAAAATACTCGTGTTTCTTATCCAATAGATCACATTCATAATATCGTTAAGCCAGTTTCTAAAGCGGGTCATGCTACTAAAGTTATTTTCTTAACAGCAGACGCATTTGGAGTAATGCCTCCAGTTTCTAAATTAACTCCAGAACAAACAAAATACTATTTCCTTTCGGGTTTTACGGCTAAATTAGCTGGAACAGAAAGAGGTGTTACGCAACCAGAACCAACATTCTCGGCTTGTTTCGGAAAAGCATTTTTATCACTTCATCCTACAAAATATGGTGAAGAATTGGTAAAAAAGATGGAAGAACACAACGCAACAGCGTATATGGTAAACACAGGTTGGAACGGTACAGGAAAACGTATTTCAATAAAAGACACACGTGCAATCATCGATGCAATTCTTGATGGTTCGATAGAAAAAGCAGAAACTAAAACAATTCCAACATTCAATTTTGTGGTTCCTACTTCTTTGCATGATGTGAATCCGGCGATTTTAGACCCAAGAGATACGTATGAAAATGTAGCCGATTGGAATGAAAAAGCAACCGATTTGGCTTCAAGATTCATTAAAAATTTCGTTCAATATACCGATAATTCCGAAGGACAGAATTTAGTAAATGCTGGTCCGCAATTATAATTTACACACAAACAATACCTAACCAAACGAAAAAATCCGATCTAGTATCGGATTTTTTTTATTCAGGAGCGAACAGTTCAGGCTTTTCTTGTAATCCTTATTCCTGCTTTCCGTTGCAATCTTTTCCTTTTTAAAGAAAAAAGAAAAAGGATTTCCACTACAATCAGGGCTAGGTAGTGATTGTCTTTTTTGAAGTAGTCGTTTTCAATAAAAATTTGTCAAAAAAACTAAATTCAAATAGAATTTACATACAAACAATACCTAACCAAATGAAAAAAAACCGATAGTACTATCGGATTTTTTATTTTATGTAAATGGTTTTCTGTGAAAATAAATTAGTGAGAATCTATGTATTTTTTTATCTTTTCTAAATCATTTATAGTATTCAAAATAGGTTTTCCTTTGTTGTCTAATAAAATCAAATTTGGTACAGCACTAATGTTATATTCTTTTTTTATCGCTGTTTTATCTTTTGGCAATCCAGATAAATTTAACCATGGCATGTTCTCTTTTTCTACAGCTTTTTTCCAGTATTCATAGTTATCATCAATACTCAAACTAACAACATTTAATTTTTCACTATATTTTGAATTAAACAATTTCAAGTTCGGAATTTCAGCTCTGCAAGGTTCACACCAGCTTGCCCAGAAAACTAATAGTAAATATTTTTTACCGTCAAGTGCTTCTTTAAAAGTATGCCGCTTTGCATTAATATCAACCCAATTAAAGTTTTTTGAATACCCATCAGTTTCTAAACTTACCTTGTCATCTAAATATTTTTTTAAGATTTTGTACGATGTGGATTTTTTTAAATCATCAGAAAACAACTCCATTAAAGCTTTTAATTTAGTATTTGAAAATCTTTCTTTTTGCCAAAATAATTGATGTAATACTGCAAAACTGTTAGGGTTTTCTTGAATGATTTCCTTCGAAACATTTGTTATATTTAACTTGCTTTCAATATCGTGCTCTACTGTTTGTAGACCTTTAACTGTGTAATTTATAGTTCCGTTAAATTCTATTTTTTCTAGTGTGTCACATTCTAAAATGATTTTTTCATTACCTATAAAAAAATTCGCAAAAGTTTTTGAAATGGTTTTAGAACCTTTTTTATAATTTTTATTTAATAAGCCTAGCTTTCCTACTGATGTTTTATTTTTCAGCAAAACAAAGTCGACTAATTTTAACTCTGGAATAGAAAAATTATAAGTAAATTTTCCATTAATTGCCTTAACAGTATCACTAGTTATTATAGAATCACCTAAGATTTCATAACCACGCATGTTAATGACAACTGCATCAAAGTCATCTTTAAATAATTGAAAATCACCATTTATTTCACCATCGGTGCTTAACTTTTTAGTACAGGAAACCATCATGAAAAATCCTAAAAACAATAGCGCAATAATTTTTTTCATTTTTGTAAATTTTAATCTCATTCAAAGTTATTGTTTTGTTTGACTTAAGCAAATTTGTAGGTTTATTTTAACCAAAAAAAATCCCAAACTTTATTATAATTTACACGCAAACAATACCTAACCAAACGAAAAAAATCCGATTTAGTATCGGATTTTTTTATTTTAGTTAATTATTTCAAAATTAATGGCCAAGAGAAAAAATTTCCTTTTTCCATTAGTCTTAACTGTTATAGTAGCTTCACCATAACCAGGATCTTTATCTTTGGTGTCTATCGTTGCTTCTAGACTTGTGTTTTGCTGTGGTGCAATGGTGTCATTACTTGATTTTAAATTGGTGCAATTGCATGACATTGTTTTTTCTATAATAATGACTGGTTCTGTTCCTGTGTTTTTAAAATTGAAAGTATGTTTAATAGGAGTTCCTTTTTTTATCTTTCCGGCATTGAATGTAAGTTCATTTGTTTCTAAAAGACCTTGCGAATTTACAATTTCAACATTTTCTTTAGTTAAAACACTTTTCTCATTTAATTCTTTTTGCTTACAAGAAACTGTGATAAGAATTAGTAAGAAGTAAATAAATATTCTCATAACTTAATATTCTTTAAAGTTTCTTGATG
>NZ_DQDX01000100.1:1634-2723 GCF_003525665.1 Flavobacterium sp. | reverse complement strand
AATATGATTGCTCCATCCTTCGCTTTTAGACCATATTTTTTTAATGCTTCTTCTGAATTTAGCTTAACAATTTTTGATTCAAAAAGTTCAATATTTTTACCTTTTAAATCTTCTTTAGTATATTGTTTTCCATTGATAATGAACAAACGATCTAAATTCTCCTCTGTATCGCTTTCATAATGAGAATTGTAGATTGATGTAAATTCTTTTTTTTCTGATTCTTCAGTTTTGTTTTTGAAGTAGAATCCAATTTCGCCTTTTCCATTTTGATCTATACTTCTTCTAAAATAGATTGGGTCAATACCTTCTTTTTTAGAAAACTCTTTGGTAAATTGATTTCCTATTTCATCATGATATGAAATTGTAATATGTGTAATTTCATTATTTTTATTTCTTTTAATATTGGAAAATGTAAAGTCTACGCCAGATTTTTTTGCTTCAATAGCATCGTTTTCAAATTCTTCATCTGGACTATTTTTATTCCAGTTCATTTCCACAATATTTTGTGTAGTCGAGGTTATTTGAGAACCATCTTCTAATGTGATTAACTTCTCTTGTGCAATTACTTTCACTTGGAACAGAATTACAAAAGCTACTAATGCAGGAATGATCACTGCGTACTTCCAAGAATTTCTCTTGTTGGATTGATTTTTGTTTAACATAACGATTCGTTTTTTGATTAATGATTGATAAAAATGATTGGTGATTGGTAAGCAGTTTTGATGAGAAACTACCTTTAAAAGTGCCATTTGATAGGCCTTTTTATCGTCTATTTGCGCAATAGCTTCGCTGTCGGCAATGTATTCTAAATTTTGAGTAACTGCTTTTTTGTACAGATACATGAACGGATTAAACCAAAATACTATTGAAAATAAGTTGGTTACTAAAACGTCAAATGAATGTTTTTGTGCACTGTGAATTTTTTCGTGCAGCAAAATACTTTGCAATTCTGATTCGGAATATAAACTCGAATTGTAAACAATATAATTGAAGAATGAAAAAGGTGACAGATTCTCGTTCACATCAATAAATTGAAATTTGTCTTGCTTTAAAACTTGTTTATTGTCTAAAATTTTAAATAGTGAAATG
>NZ_DQDX01000100.1:1251-1608 GCF_003525665.1 Flavobacterium sp. | reverse complement strand
TAATAATTCCGTAAATATAAATTCCTATTTGAAACCAATCTATTTCAATTGATTTTTCAATGATTTCAGTAGTTGGAACAGAATTTGAAATGGTATTAATAACTGGATTTGGAACAAATTTTGGAGCTTCAACAAAAACAATTTTCTCAATAAAAAATGATGGTAATACCGCAGAAGTAACTAATCCAATCAATAAAAACCAACGATTGCTAGTAAAAAAAGTTTCTTTACGAAGCAAAAAATAATACGCAAGATAGAAAGCTGCAAGCAATCCGCTCGATTTTAAAAGATAAATTATTAGTTCCTGCATCTTTGCTCTTTTTACTGTTATCTAATTTCTATATTCTATTCTCTATA
>NZ_DQDX01000100.1:0-1107 GCF_003525665.1 Flavobacterium sp. | reverse complement strand
TATTCTCTATATTCTATTTTCTCTTCTCAATAATCTCCAAAATCTCACGCAATTCCTCTGCCGAAATTTTATCCTCTTCAGCAAAAAACGAGACCATATTTTTATAAGAACTATTGAAATAATTATCAATTGCCGTGTTCATAAATGTTTTTCTGTAATCTTCTAATGCGATAACAGGAAAATATTGATGTGTATTTCCATAGGCGTTATGACCAACATAGCCTTTCTCTTCTAAGTTTCTTATGATGGTTGAAAGTGTATTGTAATGCGGTTGATCTTCCGTTATTTCTGCCATTACATCTTTTACAAAAGCTTTTTTAAGCTTCCATAAAATGTGCATGATTTCTTCTTCTTTATTCGTTAATTTTTGCATGATTGTTATTTTACAGAACAAACGTATAACTATATTTTTAGTTACACAACTATTTTTATAGTTATTTAACTAAAATTAACGTTTGAATTGAATTTACTAAATCTAAACAGTTATAAATTCTGTATTATTTAGAATATTGAATTTCTTCAAAAAGTTCTTCTATACCAAAATCCCAATCAGGATTGTTTCTTTTGTCGACGAAGATTTTTATAGCTTTAACAGGTTTTAGTTTATTGTAATTCAGTTTTGAAATTCTACCATCGGTTGATTCCATTACAATGTCAATTGCAATAATTTTATTTGTTCGGTCTCTTTTTATATTAGATATTTCAATAGTAATGTTTTGCTTTTTAAAAGCATTTCTAAGTGATAGCAATCCTTCATCAGAATCATTCGAATCAAAAACAATTTCCTCAGCTAGAATATTATCACTAGTAATGGTATCATTTTCAATGTTCTGATTTTGTGAAAAACTGATTAAATTTGATAAAAGAAGCACTACAATAAGTAAATATTTAACGTTTTTCATGTTCAAAATAGCTTTATATTAAAGATAAAAGTACTAAATATTAGAATATAAAATTATATTTGAAAATTAAAATTCAACCAATTTGAAATCCTACAACAAACTCAATTTTCACAAACACACCTTTTGCATTTTTAAAGAAGTCGCTTTTGAATCTATTTCAGATTTGAAAATGAATTATAAAAGCAAATCCGGAAGTAGTTATTAT
>NZ_DQDX01000032.1:4500-7909 GCF_003525665.1 Flavobacterium sp. | reverse complement strand
ATATACAACAGAATATACATTTGATAATATTGGTATCACTTTAAAAATCAGAATTTCTTAATTGTTTTAAGCATGAAACTAATGACAAATGTGTGGTTTAAATAAATAAATAATCAATGATGGATTTAAGCTCAAAAATGACCTCTTTAACTAATGAAATAACCAAAAATTTCGCTTTTTATATTCCATACGAAATTATTGATAATGGAACTGTAATGGAAAATTTAGAAATAGTTAATTTTCAAATTACTCAAGAATTTGTAGATGAATATGTAGACCGCTTTCTATATTTTGATGATTATTTTGATATTAAAAAAGTTGAAGACTACAATCCCTTAAGAATTTCAAACCCAAAAAAAGTCCTTTCACTACAAAACAATTGTTTTGAGATAGTCCAATTAAAGGACAGTTTAGGTATTGAAAGCTTTAACTATTTCTACAATAGCTATATTGAACGCATCAGGTCTTTTTTGGCTGCTTCAGAATTAATGATTAGTAATTATGATGAGTTATATCCTCAATCTCCAAGAACTCCTAAAGCTATATTAATAATGCAAGAAGCTATTCTGAAAACTCATTTGATTGAAGTAGAAGAAAAAATTGGAATTAGAACAAATGATTTAGATTTTGCTTCCTGTGTGAAAAATATAATATTAAGCGAAAACTTCAATCATTTTAGAAAAACGAAAAGTACAGGAGTAAAACAATTCAGAGAATTTATCACACACAAAAATAAAATTGAAATTGAAAATATAATCAAGACTTATTATTCCGACTTGAAAGGAGTTTCATTAAGATATCTAATGGAGTTCTTAACAGAAAAGGGCGTTCTAACTGTTAAATATGGTGATGGACAACCAATATTGGATTCTTTGAAAGTACTATTTAATAATGATAATATAGGAGCTTATAATTCAGTATTTGCCTCAAAAGTGTTTACAGCTGGTGATAAGAATTACAAAAAAGCTAAAATAAACTTTGAAAAAACTTTAAATAAAATTATTGATTGATAATTATTATTTCAGTCACTCTGTAAACTCACTAACATTATTTAGCCTAAATCAGCCTCAAACTCCCTCAATCAGCCTCAAACTCCCTCAACTGAGGGAGTTTGAGGTTATTATATTTTAAATCAAACACTTAGTAATATAATTTCGTCGTCAATATTAACATAAATAAATTGACAATGAATTTAAAAAACCTTGAAAATGAATTAAAAAAAGAGTTAGAACAACCCAACACTCTTTTTAAAACAATGTCAGGCAATGGCTGGATTGACTTTGCAAAGAATAATCCAATCCCTAAAATGCTTTTTGGAGAATTATGGTATGAAAAAGAAATATGTATTTTGTTTTCAGACACTAATTTAGGTAAATCAATTTTGAGTGTTCAAATTGCAAATAGTATTAGCAAAGGAATTTCTACTGCTAATCTTACCAATCAATGTGAAGCACAGAAAGTACTCTATTTAGATTTTGAATTAACTGCTAAACAATTTGAAAATCGCTATTCTGAAGAATTTCAAAACCACTATGTATTTAACGAGAACTTTCTACGTTCAGAACTAGATTTGGAAAAAATACGAAATGATAACTCTGATTTTGAAGAAGAATTATTAAAATCTCTTGAAAGTGAAATTGCATTTCATATGGCTAAAGTTGTAATTGTAGATAACATTACTTATCTAAAAAATGAAACAGAAAAGGCAAAGGATGCACTTCGCTTAATGAAAATATTAAATTCAATAAAAAAGAAATTAGACATTTCAATACTGGTTCTTGCTCATACTCCAAAACGTGATGCAAGTAAACCAATTTCAAAAAATGATGTGTCAGGTAGTAAAAATATAATGAACTTTTGTGATAGTAGTTTTGCAATTGGGGAGAGTTTTTCAAACAATGAATATCGCTACATCAAACAAATTAAAGAGAGAAATGTTTCAAAAATCTATCACTCAGACAATATAATAATATATAGAATCGCAAAAATTAATAGCTTTCTACAATTTGAATTTATTGAGTATGACACAGAATCCGAACATTTAATTCACAGAGTTAAAACTGACATAGTTGAACGAAATGAAAAAATTCGAGAATTACATAAAACTGGAATGAATAATTGTGAAATTGGAAGACAATTAAATATTTCAGAGGGAACTGTTAGAATAGCACTTTCTCAAAATAATTAATTAAATCTTGACAGCTAATAATCTCATAGAGTTTTTTAATGTTCTTCCAGCCGAAGAGCAATATAAATTTATGCAATTAGCTGAAAAATCATTAGAGCCAAAAAAACTGCGGTTTCCAAAAAAGAAATCAGAAACTCTTACTCAAAAAGAAGCTATTCAATACTTAATTACAAATCATTTTAAATAATTTAATACTCGTAGAAGTCGTAACATTCGTAATTAAAAAAATATTACGAGTTCTACGAGTTCTACGAATAAAAAAAATGAAATATACATTTGACAATACTAGCAAAAAATTCATATGTCCAAATTGCAATAAGAAAAGGTTTGTAAGGTTCATTGATCTTGAAACTAATCTTTACTTAGATCCTATTTTTGGAAAATGTGATAGAGAAACAAATTGCGGGTATTTTAAAAAGCCTTGCAAAACTCTTGCAATAAATAATGCAAGTACAGTACAACACAATTTTATTGCGCAAAAAGAAAGTAAAATTGATACATTTCATACCATTGAACAATTGCAAGTATCATTGCAACGATATTGCAATAATAATTTTTATCTTTTCCTAACATCAATTTTTGACAAAGAAAGCGTTCAACAAACATTCAACGATTATAAAATCGGAACTTCAAAAACATGGAATGGAGCAACAATCTTTTGGCAAATTGACAATAGAAACAATATCAGAGCTGGCAAAATACTTTTGCTTGACAAATTAACTTGCAAAAGAGTAAAAGAACCATACCCACATATCACTTGGGTACATTCAAAATTAAAGCTAGATAATTTCAACTTAAAACAATGTCTATTTGGTTTGCATCTTGCAAGTAACAATAATAAAATTGCAATTACAGAATCAGAAAAGACAACAGTAATAATGAATCTTTTTATGCCTGAATATCGATGGTTATCTACTGGTAGTAAACAAAATTTTAAATATGAAATTTTACTACCAATAAAGGATAAAGAAATAGTTGCATTTCCTGATAAATCTGAATATGAATACTGGAGCTCAAAAGCGAATGAATTAAATCAATTAGGCTTCAAAATAAAAGTTAGCGATTACTTAGAAAAAATTGATTGTGAAACTGGAACTGATCTTGCTGATATTTATTTAGGTTTACAACAACCAAGTAAAACGTTCATTGAATTAACGAAAGATGAAGAACAAATAGTTAATCTTTCTAAAAAGAATTCTGACATCTTAAATTTAATTGAAG
>NZ_DQDX01000032.1:4126-4315 GCF_003525665.1 Flavobacterium sp. | reverse complement strand
TGTCATATGACAATTCAATTAACTTAGAAAAAATAAGAAATCATTTATTGTAAATTGTATATTTGTGTTATTAATCGAGTTTAAATAGTTTACGAATCGTATACAATTCAGTATACGGTTTTATTATAAAAAGAAACAAATAGCACAAAATAAGGGTTTTTAACGTAATTCATAACCCTGAGGTCGAGA
>NZ_DQDX01000032.1:3430-3885 GCF_003525665.1 Flavobacterium sp. | reverse complement strand
TGATTATAAACGGTTTAGACTCTCTAAACCGTTTTTTTTATGTCAAAAATTTTACGCATTTACAAAAAGTACACGCTACCGTACACGATTTACAATGTAATGCCTTCAAAAACTTGTTAAAAAAGAAGAATTTTTCAACGCCAAAAATTTCTACTGGAGGAGCTTTTACTCTTTAGAAAGTTTGTATGTTACAATTATCTTAGACCAGTTAAAGTTTGTAAACTAAAAGTAAAAGATATTGATATTGTTGAAAAAAACTTTTTTTAAAAACGAAAAACAAGTCAGTAAAAGTCAAAATTATACTTCAACTATTAATTGACTATTTACTTGATTAATCGTAGCTGAACCCTGATCATTAACCCTTCACTCCTATTGGTTTGGGTAACGAATGGCAAATAACAGAAAATAACCGACGAGAAAACTTTAGTAAGCGTTTTTATTAGGTTATAAAAGTT
>NZ_DQDX01000032.1:0-3297 GCF_003525665.1 Flavobacterium sp. | reverse complement strand
CTTTTATTAGGTTATAAAAGGAACTTGAAAGGCTGTACACTAAGTTAGGTAAAAAAGCAGAACAGTTTCCAAAAAGAAAAGATTAAAACAATCTTCAATATCTATAAACGAAACCTTGCAATAGTTACTTACAAAAGTTTTTAAAATAAAAAAGTGAGGTCTATAATTCATAATTTGAATTTTAAGCAAATTTCTGCATCACTAACTTTAGAATATGAGAGAAGGATATTTTATTTTTTTTTCTTCGGTTTAAGATTTTATCAAATGTAAAAAAAAAGCAAAATATACTGCTTGCGTATTACTTTTAAATGTATTTTAGTAATTATTTTTCAAATAGTTAAACAATATAAAACTGTTTATCACTAACTTTGAAATAGTACCAAAACTCAGAAATGATTTTTATATTTGTTAAAGTTAATACTAAATATTCGCCACTTCGACAATCGATTACATGATGTTAACAAATAACACAGTGCTAAAATTTTTTAATTATATCTGGTAAAAAAAATAATTAAATAAACAATATATTTTTCGAATGATTCAAAATCAATATAGCAGCCTTTTGCTGGAACATACCAAAGACCTTACATGGGTGGTGGATCATCATTTTTGTTTAGTTTATGCCAACAAAGCCTACTTGCACTCAATGAAAGAGGTAACTGGAAAAGAGAAAAAACTCAACGAGCAAATATTTGAAGAATGTTTTGACGATGGCTATAAAGAAAAGTGGAAAGCCTATTATGAGCGTGGGTTGACTGGCGAACAATTCGAGATTGAGGAGCACTTTTTTAACCCTACTACGAATCAAATTGAATACAATCAAATATCGTTTAATCCGATTATGGATGAACATAACGTTGTAGTCAACGTTGCTTGCCAATCACGAAATAGTACTTCATTTACAAAATCAAATACAGAAGCAGAACTATTATTGGATGCTTCTCTGGATGTGATTTGCTCTATTGATGAAAAGGGTAATTTTATTAAAGTGAGTGCAGCATGTAAAGAGCTATGGGGATATGAAAAGGATGAGTTAATCGGTAAAGCATATAGTAGTTTTGTTATTGAAGAAGATTTAGAAAAAACCAATCAGGTGACATCAGACATCAGTGAAGGCAAATTAATAACAACTTTTGAAAATAGATATAAAAGAAAAGACGGTGGTATCGCTTTCAATCTTTGGTCAGTAAAATGGGATCCGAAAACCAAAATTATGGTTGGTGTTGCCCGAGACGGCAGCGAAAAAATTAAAAAAGAAGAAATACTCATTGAGCGTGAAAACCGCTTAAACGAACTAGTACATGAGAGTTCCAATTTAATGGCAATTTTGGATGAGGCTGGCGGAATAACGAATTATCTAAAAACAAGAGCAGGGAAACCTAATGGTGAATTGCTAGAATTATCTGCGATAAGAAAAAATGAAAAAGAATTTCCAAGTGAATTAACAGCTATACCAGTCAAACAAAGAAATGAAGAGTTTTTTTATGCTTTAATTAGAGATATTACACAGCGTGAAAAAGCAGAACGAGAACTATTAAATGCGTTAAATGAAAAGAACAGTATTCTGGAGAGAATTACAGAAGCTTTTGTAGCATTGGATGCCAATTGGTGCTTTACCTACATGAATAAGAAAGCAGGTGAAATTTTTAACACTGACCCGGAAAAAATAATTGGAAAGCACATTTGGACTGAATTTCCAGAAGGTCGTAATCAGCCAGTCCATATTACTTACGAAAAAGCCTTTGCTACACAAAAATATATGTACTTGGAGGAATTTTTCGAACCCTACGGCTCGTGGCTTGAGAATCATATTTATCCCTCTAAAGATGGTATTTCCATATTCTTTAAGGATGTTACCGCACGTAAGCGAAGCGAGAAAAAATTGGAAATGGCCAACGAACGCTTTAAAAAAGTAACCGAGGCTACCGATGATGTTATCTGGGATTGGGATATAGAAACTGGAATATTTTATAGATCAAATGCCATAGATAATTTCTTTGGTGTTGGTACATCCAAGGTTATGGGTAAAAAGGATTTTTGGAAAGATAAATTTCACAAGGACGATATTTCCAAAATTAAAAACAGTATAGAAAAAGCGCTGGAAGATCCAGATTGTGATAGATGGGAGGAAAAATACCGCATCTTTAACAATAACAATGAACTAGTTTTTGTAATAGATAGAGGATTGATTTTACGCAATAACAATGGAAAAGCTATTCGTATGGTTGGCGTTATGACTAATATTACAGAACAAAAAAACAAGAAGAAAAATTAATTGAACTTAATAAATCGTTGAATGAACAGGCAGCAGAATTAAAAAGATCGAATGAAGAATTAGAACAGTTTGCTTTTGTAGCGTCACACGATTTACAAGAACCACTGCGGATGATTATCAGTTTTCTGGATAAAATAAAGCATAAATATACTGATCGTTTTGATGAAAAGGGACAACAATACATTTATTTTGCAATGGACGGAGCCAAAAGGATGAAGCAAATTATTTTGGATTTATTAGTTTATTCAAGAGCGAATAAACCAACCGAACAAAATGAATTGATAAACCTAAATGAAATCGTATCTGAATATACGCTATTGAGAACAAAAATTATTGAAGATAAAAAGGCTACTATAACTTTTCATGAATTACCTTCTATTGAAACCTATCGGGCTCCAATAACACAAATTTTTCATTGTCTACTTGACAACGCATTAAAATATGTAGACGAGAATAAACCACCAAGGATTGAAATTGATGTCATAGAAAAAGAAAATGTTTGGCAGTTTACCATAAAAGACAATGGTATTGGAATTGACCCAATGTATTACCATAAAATATTTATCATTTTTCAAAGATTACAAAACAGAAAAGAAAATGATGGAACTGGTATTGGACTAGCAATTGTCAAGCGAAGCATTGAGTTTTTAGGAGGTGAAATTTGGGTTGAATCTGAAGAAGGTAAAGGTTCTAATTTTCACTTTACTATATTAAAAAATAAAAAACGTTTATAATTGTGAACAACAAGAATTTAAAATTAGCTCCTATCCATCTTGTAGACGACAACGAAGGATTTCTCCATACACTTGATGCTTTTGAGTAGGCCGAATTTATCAATGCTATACTACAAATTAAAGAGTTTTGGTTAAAGTTAACTATACCAACTAATCAAATCAGGTTATTAAGACAAAGTAAGATTTTTTTAAAATAATTGTCTTGAACATAATATTGCCAAATTTGTAATAATAGCAGTTTAACTGTTTGATACGGAGAAAAGTTTGAAGTAAAAAGACGTAAAACAT
>NZ_DQDX01000031.1 GCF_003525665.1 Flavobacterium sp. | reverse complement strand
GTGTATATGAAAAAGATATTTATTTCAATATTATTTATGTCTATAAGTACAATTTATGGACAAGAAGAGTCAATTAAAAAAATTCAACTTGGCATTTCATATTCCTTAACAAATCAAAATGAAGTGTATAAAAATCCTTTCAATGGTTATGTAAATTATCAATTAAAAAAATGGGATCAATTGGATTTGAATGGTGGTCTAAGAGTTTTTTATTTTGGTTCAAAAGAAAGTGCTAATTTTTCTAATAAGTGGGGTGTCAATCCAAACATTGGGATATCTCATTATTTTAAAGACGATAAGTTTAATACATATTTAAATTTAGGATACTATTTTGATACTTTTGAATTTAAACCTACTACTACAGGCTCATTTACAACTCCAAAGAGAGAGCTTAAAACAAATGGTTTTACAATCGCACCAGGATTAAAATATATTGTGCAATCAAATGTTTATGTTGACGCAAATCTAACATTATTGATAGCCAAAGAAAAAGATAATATTGGTAGTTGGAATTCAAGTAACAATACATTATTTAATATTGGCATAGGAGTCGCTTTCTAAATAGTTATATAGTGAAAAAGGTTTTTTCAATAATCTTCATTTTATCAATGTTGGTTTCTCACGCTCAAGGAGAAGCCAACATTTGGTATTTTGGTCAAAATGCAGGTTTAGATTTTAACAGTGGTAATCCTGTTGCATTGATCAATGGTCAATTAATAACAGATGAAGGTTGCGCAACTATTTCAGATAATACTGGCCAACTGCTTTTTTATACAGATGGAATTACAGTATATAATCGTAATCATCTTATTATGGTAAATGGGACAGGATTAATGGGACATCCTTCAAGTACACAATCAGCAACTATCGTTCCCAAACCTGGTTCTAGCAATCTATATTACATTTTTACCACAGACAACGAGCATGACCCAAACGGCTTTAGGTATTCAATTGTAGATATGAATTTAGATAGTGGTAATGGTGCTGTAACAACTGATAAAAATGTTTTAGTTTATACACCAACAATTGAAAATTTAGGAATTACCAAGCATGGTAACGGACAGGATTATTGGATAATTACACATGGATGGAATAGTAATAATTTTATAACTTATCAACTTACTTCGTCTGGATTAAATTTGACTCCAGTTATAACATCTATTGGTCAAGTTATTTCAGGAAGTTCAACGGATTATGTTGCAGCAGGTACAATTAAAATTTCTCCTAGCGGTTCAAAACTAGCATTTACTAGTGTTTCAGATATTGCTCAGCTTTTTAATTTCAATAATTCAACTGGAGTATTATCAAATGTAGTTACTCTTACTACTGAAGGTGGAGATTTATATGGCGCTGCTTTTTCTCCAGACGAATCAGTGTTATACATATCAAATACATTTGGTAAAATACATCAGTTTAATTTAAACTCAGCAGATATTCCAAGTTCTAAAATTACAATATATGATGGCAATATTCCAGGTCAAATGCAAGTAGGTCCAGATAATAAAATTTATATAGCATTTGGAGGTAGATTTTATCTAGGAGTAATAAATGATCCAAATGTTCTTGGATTAGGATGTAACTTTCTATTAGATGGCTTCTATCTTGGAAGTAAAAAAAGTAAACTAGGTTTACCTTCATTCAATCAATCATTTTTCTTTACACCGTCAATAATCGTTGACTCTAATTGCGTTGGAGAAACATCTAGTTTTTCTTTTTCAACAAGTCAAACAGTAATATCAGCAACGTGGAATTTTGGCGACGGAACAACTTCAAATAGTATAAATCCAACTCATGTTTATTCAAATTCTGGTTCTTACAATGTGAGCATAAATATTGTTACACCTTTTGGAACGGGAACAAATAACACTCAAATTACTATTTTTTCAAAACCGACTTTAACAAATACTACTATTTCACTTAAACAATGTGACGATAACAATGATGGTTTTAGTGCATTTAATTTAACAGAAGCAAACGAGTTAATAGTTGCAACAAGTTCTGGTTTGTCTTTTTCTTATTTTGAATCACTAACCGAAGCTCAAAGTAATACCAACTCAATAACAAATTTCACGAATTATACAAATCAAACTGTAAGTACAGATCAAGTATTCATTAGAGTTGAAAATGCTAATGGTTGTTCTAGTGTTGCAACGCTAAATTTAATTGTATCTACAACACTAATACCTTCAACTTTTCAAAGAGTTTTTACGGTATGCGATGACATAATTTCAGGTTCAAATACAGACGGAGTTGCAACTTTTGATTTTAGTAGTGTAACTGCGGATATCCAAGCTTTATATCCATCAGGTCAAGTTTTGGATATAACTTATTATAAAAATATTTCAGATGCTTTATCCGAACAAAACTCAATTATTAATCTTTCAAATTACACAAATGTAGGTTATCCAAATTCACAAAACATTTATATTCGTGTCGATAGTCAAATTAATAATGAATGTCTTGGTTTAGGACACCATATCACTTTAAATGTAGAAAGAATTCCAATAGTGCAATCACAAATTTTAACGCATTGTGATGATAATTATGATGGAGTGTTTGGTTTTGATACATCAAATTTAGAATCTAATTTGTTAAACGGATTGACCAATGTTATAGTTACCTATACTGACCAAAATGGTATTGCATTACCAAGTCCTTTACCAAATCCTTTTCTTACAACATCTCAAGCACTCAATGTAAATATTAAAAATAATTATGGTAAGCAATGTGATTATAACACCTCAATACAATTTATTGTTGACGATTTACCTCAAACATTTCCAATTCCAATAACACTAACAAGTGTCTGTGATGATGAAATAGATCCTTCATTACAAAATGGCAGTTATTCATTTGATACATCAACATTTCAATCCACAATATTAGGTAGTCAAACAGGAATGATAGTAAACTATTATGATTCAAATAATAATTTATTAACCAGTCCGTTACCAAATCCTTTTATAACAACACAACAAGATATTAGTGTTGAAGTAATTAATCCAAATAACAGCTCTTGTAAAGCTATTATGACGATTCCATTTATTATTAATCCTGTTCCAAGCATCAATTTATCTGGAAATGAGTTAATTTGTAGCGATAATCCAAATTTCACAAAAATTATTAATGCAGGATTAGTTGATACTGCAACAATAAGTAATTACACTTACACTTGGTATCTTAATAATAATTTAATTCCAAGTGAAAATCAATACTCGCTGACTGTAAACACAGAAGGAATATATACAGTTGAAGTACGAAATACACAAGGTTGTACTAGAAGCCGAACGATAACAGTTTCATCTTCTAATCAAGCTATTATTGATTCAATTATTGTAAATGATTTAGTTGAAGAAAATTCTATTGTTATTTTGTTATCAGCATCTAGTCTTGGTGATTATGTTTATAGTTTAGATAACTCAAATTATCAATCTTCAAACGTATTTAATAATGTTATGCAAGGTATTTACACAGTGTATGTAAAAGATTTAAAAGGATGTGGAATAACACCAAAAGAAGTTAGTGTTTTAGGAATACCAAAATATTTTACACCTAATGATGATGGTTACAATGATTATTGGAATATTGATGGAGTAAATCACGATTTCGATGCTAAATCAACAATTCATATTTTTGATAGATATGGTAAATTACTAAAACAAATTTGTTCTACAGGACAAGGTTGGGATGGAAAGTTCAATGGAACAAACGTTCCTTCTGATGATTATTGGTATGTCTTAAATTTGGAGAATGGAAGAATTATAAAAGGACATTTTACTTTAAAGCGTTAACAGCTAATTTATTTACCATTTTATAATAATTCTTTGTTTTTTTAAAAATCATTATCTCATTCACCTGCACAAAAATTGCTTCTAGTCCAAGTATTCCTAGCATCAATTCTTTGTTTGCTTCATTTCGCTAA
>NZ_DQDX01000077.1:2233-3521 GCF_003525665.1 Flavobacterium sp. | reverse complement strand
CCACCGAGATCTACACTATCCTCTTCGTCGGCAGCGTCAGATGTGTATAAGAGACAGACCACCAATCAACTTCATAGAATCTTTAGTAATACCAATAGTATTTCCTAAACTATTAAACTCAGAAATTGAACTTTTAACTTCTTCAAAAATAGAATTTGGATTTTTAATTCCGAAATGCTTGGCAAGTTCTTTTAAATGTTCAACCGTTGGATTTTTACTTTCACCAGCAACCGTTGTGCTATGAAATCCAAAAGAGGAATTCGAAAACGTTAAATCATAAGCTGGTGCAAATTTCCAGTGACCATTCTTGTCCATTAAAAACGAGAAGTTTTTACTGTGATCATCTCTATTGTGAGCCAAAACATTGAACGTTGCTAATCGCAACACTTTTGCATAAGCATTAAAATCTTTTTCTAGTGTAAAAGCACAATCCATAATGTGTCCGTAATCTAATGTACTCATTCTGAAATTATCGTGTAATAATCCGCAAACAGAATGTAAATGTAAATTCTCGTTATGATTTCTGTCAAATCGTTTACTTCCAAAAAAATAACTACCTTTTTTGCTCTTAAATAATCGAAATTCATTTACTTCAATTCCAGCATTTTTTGCCATTTGATTGTAAGTAAATTCAATTAAGGCAATATCTTTCAAATCGTTTGAAGATGGAAATTTGATGATCCAATGTTCAAAACCATCAGGTAAATTGGATTTTCCATAAAGTAATTCTTCTGTTTTTGGATTAAATCCAACGAAAATTTTTGGTCTTGCTCCACCAGAAGAACCACCAAGTTGAAACAACTCCTCTATTACATCTTCTGAAGTTCCACTTAAAACTGTTTCAATTTCATTAGAAATTACATCTAAATCTATTTGATGTAAATTATTATAATCGTTTTCATATTCAGGTTGATAGCTAATTGCTCCAACGGCATTTTTATCTAGATATGCCAATCTGTCTAAAGGTGAAATGTCATTAAGATTTATACCTAATGACGGTAATTTTCTATCCAATAATAATTTTCCCCAACCATCAGGAATCGAATCTGAAAAAACACCAAAAAGCCCATCAAAATGTTGTTCTTTTGGAACTAAAATTTCATTAGACAACTTCAATTTAAAAGGAGAAATTTCCAATCCAGTAACAACAAAATCAGGATGATACTTAAAATAAATCTTTCCTTCATTTTCAATCATATCACCAATTTCAATCTTTTTTTCAAGATTTAAAAAAGCTTTTATTTTTTTATTCTTTCCCATAATCTATTGCTTAAATAATTTCTCTATA
>NZ_DQDX01000077.1:0-2063 GCF_003525665.1 Flavobacterium sp. | reverse complement strand
TGCTTAAATAATTTCTCTATTTTCTTTAAGTCTTCGTCAACTACAAAAATTTCTTCAAAATCATCTAATCGATCAAAAAGATGCGCTAATTTCAATAATGATTCTAACGAAATTTGTCCTGTATATTCAAATCGTTTTATACTTCCTAAAGAAACTCCCGATTTATCAGCCAATTCAGATTGTGATAGCTTCTTGTATTTTCTCAATTTTTTAAATCGTTCTGCTAATTCTAATTGAACTTGAGAAGGTGTTTTATTAATAGAATAATTTTTCATTTTAGCTAATATATTATACAAATATAACTTATTTAATATTAAATAGCTAATATATTATCCAAAAATATATTTTGAAAACTGCTGCCGTAGCCCAGATTGCAACGGAAATCCTTGTGAAAAGAAATACCAATTTTTCATGACAAAAATGAGCGACCAAAGAAGCTTATTTTTGGCATAGAAAAATGGTATTTATTGAGCAAGATTGTAGTGTAAAGCTGGAAAAAGCTTCAAAAAAAGCACAAAAAAAACCGCTACTCAATTAAGAATAACGGTTTGTTTTTATTTAATTTCTTTTCCTTGATTGTCATAAAAATGATATTCAAGGTACGTGTAAGCGTCACGAGGTATAATTTTCACCCATTTTTTATGCTCAAAGAACCACTTTGAACGTATTGATGGAAAACCTTTTTTAAGGTATGCTGCCACGAAAGGATGAACGTTAAGTTTTACTTTCTTGTGGTCTTTCATGATTTTTTCAAGAGCAAAGGTAATCTTGTCGATAATTTGGATTGGCGCGTCTATATCGCTCGCCAAATTATTGGGATTTTCTTCTCTTGTTTCAATATTTACTTCTGGTCTTACTCGTTGGCGTGTTATTTGAACTAGTCCAAACTTACTTGGCGGTAAGATCTTGTGTTTTGCTTTATCGTCACTCATTTCATCTCGTAAGAAATTGAATAGAACTTGGCGATTATCAGGATTTTGCATGTCGATAAAATCGATAACAATGATTCCACCCATGTCGCGAAGACGTAACTGACGTGCAATTTCTGCTGCGGCAATCATGTTTACTTCAAGAGCTGTATCTTCCTGATTAGTAGCTTTATTAGAACGGTTTCCGCTGTTTACGTCTATAACGTGTAAAGCTTCTGTGTGTTCTATAATCAAATAAGCCCCTTTACTCATGGAAACTGTTCGTCCGAATGAGGTTTTTATTTGACGTTCTATATTGTATTTCTCAAAAATGGGAGTGTCTTTATGTTGATAAAGCTTCACCATATTTTGTTTTGTAGGAGCTATCTCGGCTATATAGTCCTTGGTTTCTTGAAACAACTCTTCATCATCTACTTGAATACCGGTGAAAGTATCGTTAAATATGTCTCGAAGCATAGAGGAAACTTTGTTAAGTTCGCCTAATACTTTGGACGGATGATGAGCAGTTGGTAATTTTTTACACATTGCAAGCCATCTATCATTGAGGTTTTGCAAATCTTTTTCTAGTTCGGCTGTTTTTTTGCCTTCTGCTACTGTTCTCACAATAACACCAAATCCTTTTGGTTTGACTGCTTGTACCAATTTTTTCAATCGGTCTTTTTCGGCTTTGTCTTCTATTTTTTGTGAAACAGAAACTCTGTCGGAAAAAGGGACAAGAACTAAAAATCTACCTGCGAAAGAAAGCTCAGAGCTTATTCTTGGTCCTTTGGTAGAGATTGGTTCCTTAACCACTTGCACTAGAATTGATTGATTGGCGCTCAGAATATCTGATATTGCACCATCTTTATCAATTTCCTTTTCAAACTGAAAGTTTTTTAGGGAGAAATCTTTTATTTTACCTGCGCTTACAAGTTTAATGAATTTCAAATAAGAAGCTAGTTGCGGACCTAAATCGTGATAATGTAAAAAGGCATCTTTCTCGAAGCCAACATTTACAAAGGCAGCGTTAAGTCCGGCAACAGGTTTTCTAATTTTGGCGATAAAAATATCACCTACTAGAAACTTGTTTGCTTTTTCTTCTTCTTTGTGTAATTCAATTAGTTTTCCATCTTTTAATAAGGCAAAATCTACAGC
>NZ_DQDX01000016.1 GCF_003525665.1 Flavobacterium sp. | reverse complement strand
ATTTTACTTTATATTGAACTTTTGCAAATCTAAATAAAGTTATTAAAATCCCTTGTATACTTGTTATTTCAATCGATTTCGTAATTTTTAATGTTGTATAGTTTTTATATAGTTCAACTAATTATTTTCAACACGATATAACTGTAACTTTATAAAAAAGTTTAACTTCAAATAAAACCAACAACATGAAAAAAATTACTATGTCGATTTTCCTCTTATTTTCTTTAGCAGGATTCTCCCAACAACAACAATACAATTTAGGTTTTGAGCCATCGACACCTTCTGGAACCTTAAGCAATTGGGTTTCTTTTGAAAATCCAAATCCAGCAGTTTCAATAGTAACAAATCCAGATCCAGATGGTGTTAACACTTCTGCGACCACTAACGTTATGAAAATTGATTTTACGCAAAATACGGCTTGTTATGCCGGAGTAATCAACACTCAAGGAGCTTTGGGTACTTGGAGATTTGATACTGCTGTACCAAGTAACATTACTGTTAGTATGCAAGTTAACAAAAGCATCGCTGGAAAAGTAGGAATTAAATTTGTAACTCCAACAAACGGAACTGTCATCGAAGTTACAACTAATGAAGGTTTAGTTAATACCTTGAACCAATGGGTAACTTTATCTTGGAATATTTCTGGATTAAATACAGCTGAACAAGCTTCACCAAGTAGCACTAATCAATTTGTAATTTTTGTTGATTTTACTTGCGGTGGGCCAGATAGAACTGCAGGAGGAACACTTCTTGTAGATAATGTTGTTTGGAATGCAAACAAAATAACCAATCCTGCAACTTGTAGTGATGGAATTCAAAATGGAACCGAAACAGGTATAGATTGTGGAGGTACATGTACTCCATGTGCAGGACAAGAACCATTAGTAGCGGCTCCAACTCCTCCAGCGAGAAATGCAGCTGATGTTATTTCAATTTACAGTAATGCTTATGCTAATGTAGCTTTAAGTGAGTTGCCAACTACTTGGTCGCAACTTTCAACTTTTACACCAGTCCAAATTCAAGGTAACGATACTTGGAAAATGACAGGTTGTGAATTTTTAGGAATGGTAACAAATTATGGTACTGGTGTGAATTTATCAGCTATGGAAAAAATGCATATTGATTATTGGACTCCAAATACAAATGCAATTGGTGTAAAGATTGTAAATACTGTAAATGGAGGTGAAGCAACAGCTCCACTTGGCGCTACTGTTACAGGTTCATGGCAAAGTATTGAAGTAGATATGACTGCATTTGCTGCATTACCAAATAAATCAGCAATTACCCAATTGTTAATTGACCCATCAGCGCCTTCTACTTTATTTATCGATAATTTTTATTTTTATAAAGGTACAGCATTGAATAATTCAAGTTTTGAAGTTTCTAAAATCAAAATGTATCCAAACCCTACAAGAAACTCATTTACAATCGAGGCTAAAAATAACATCCAGAATGTTAGCGTTTTAAATATGTTAGGTCAACAAGTTTTATCTGTAAATCCTGATGCATTGACTACATCTATAGATTTAGCATCGTTCCAAAATGGTGTTTACATTGTTAGAAGTACCGTTGACGGAATTGTTTCTAGCTCAAAAATAATTAAAGAATAGTTTTTTAAATAGTTTAGTTTTTTAAAGCACGTCGTAAGGCGTGCTTTTTTTTTTGAGTTTTTATTTCATATATTTAGCGTATAATTTTTCAGCAAATGAATATTCGAAATTTCCTTTTTATATTTTCATTGTTAATAAGCATTTCTTGTTTTTCGCAAGAGTTTCCTCCAATTGCAAAATATCAATCCAATATTTATGGTGCTGGAAATCAGAATTGGATGATATCTCAAGATGCCAATCAATTTCTTTTCTTTGCTAATAACGAGGGTTTATTGGAGTTTAATGGTTCTGCCTGGACATTATATCCATCACCCAATGAAACTATTATTAGATCGGTTAATTGTATCGATGACAAGATTTATACTGGTTCTTACATGGATTTTGGTTATTGGAATCGGAAAAAAGATGGACAATTAGTATACAATTCATTGTGCAAAGAGCTTAAAGTGAAATTATTGTATGACGAGCAATTTTGGAATATTTTACCTTTCGATAATTGGATATTGTTTCAATCACTTCAACGCATATATGCTTATAATATTAAAACAAAAAAATTCTCTGTAATTCAACCTAAAGAAGCAATCATTAGAGCTTTTAAAACTTCGAAAGGTATATTTTATCAAACTAATGAAGGTTTGTTTGAAATTGAAGGCGGAAAAAGTAAAATGTTTCTTAACTCCGATCTTATTAAAGTCAATCGCTTAGTAAACATAATTGAGACTAGTGACGGATTACTTTTCATTACCCAAAATAATGGAATTTATTTATATCAAAATAATAGTATTTCGAAATTTTCCACAACAGTAGATAATCAAATTCAACAAAGCGGAATTTACAGCGCTCAAAAACTTCATGATGGCAGTATCGCTTTGGGAACAATTTCTAACGGTATTTTTATTTTAGATTCGTTAGGAAATGAAAAGTTTCATATTAGTCAAAGAAATAAATTAGGTAATAATACCATCCTTTCGTTATTTGAAGATTTAGATAAAAATCTTTGGTTAGGACTTGACAACGGAATTAATTGTATTAATCTTCAATCATCGATAAGAAGTTATGTCGACGATTCTGGAGTTTTAGGAACAATTTATGCATCGGTAGTTTTTAAAAATAAATTATATATTGGAACCAATCAAGGTTTATTTTGCAAGAATGTTGATTCAAATAGTGATTTTAGTTTTATCCAAGGAACTAAAGGTCAGGTTTGGTCTTTATTTGCTTACGATAACACATTATTTTGCGGACATGATTCAGGAACTTTTATTGTTAATGATCAAAGTGCAAATTTAATTTTTAAACAATCTGGAACATGGAAGTTTGAAACAAATGCAGGTAAAATTTTTCAGGGAAATTATTATGGAATTTCGGTATTAGAGAAACAAAATGGAACTTGGAAATTCAAAAATAAAATAAAAAATTTCGATTATTCTTCTAAATACTTCGAGATAGTTAAGGGAAATCAAATCTATGTTGGACACGAATACAATGGAATTTTTAGGCTAGACATCAACGCTGATTTTACCAATGTAACAAATAAATACAAGTATCAAGATCCTAAAAAAGGTAAAAATGCCTCTTTAGTCAAGTTTAATGATCAGTTGTATTATGCATCTAAGGAAGGTATTTATAAACTTAATTTAAAAGATAGGAAGTTTTATAAAGATAAAAATCTAAGCCAAATATATGAGAATGAAGAGTATGTTTCGGGTAAGATGATTGTTGATGCATCCAATAACCTTTGGTTTTTTACAAAAAATTATATTCATTACTATTCTAAAGGAAAGTTATCTGCTGATTTAAAACGCAACAGTTTACCAATTCCAGCCTCATTAACAAATTCGATGCCTGGTTATGAAAATATCTCTCAAATCAATAGTAATACTTACTTAATTGGTACTACTGATGGTTATTACTTATTAAAAAATAGTTTTATAAAACAAAATAAATACAATGTTTCAATAACTGGTGTTTCAAGCAACATATTAAATAAAAAATTAATTAATTCATCCATTGCAGAGGCAGGAGAGTTTCAGCATGATGATAACAATATAACATTTAGTTTTACCATTCCAGATTATGACATCTACTTAAACAGTGAGTACCAATATAAGCTTGAAGGTTTACACGACGATTGGAAAGAATGGACATCTATACCATCTGTAAAATTTGAAAATTTACCATCTGGCGATTATGTTTTTAAAGTTCGTGCCAAAGTTGCCAATTCGATAACAGAAAATATAGCAAGTTATTCGTTTGAAATAAAGAAGCCTTGGTATGCCAGTAATTTTGCATTATTAGCTTATATTCTTCTTTTTGGAATTATTGCCTATTACATAAACAAACTATACACGCAATACCACGATAGGCGTCACCAAAAAATTATTGCTGAGAACAATCTTTTACTTGAATTGAAAGAATTGGAAATTCAAAAAGAGATTATGAATATTAAGAACGAGCAGTTAAGTATTGATGTAGATAAGAAAAATAAAGAACTTGCTGCATCAACGATAAACTTAATTGAGAAGACGGAACTGTTGAATATCATTAAAGAAGATTTAAAAAATTCGGATGATAGTAATTCCAATAGAAGTATAAAATCTATCATATCAACAATCAACAAAAGCGTTAAAGAAGAAGACACTTGGAATAAATTTAAAGACGCTTTTGATAGTGCTGATAAAGATTTTCTTAAAAAAATAAAATTACAACATCCAAGTTTAACTCCCAATGATTTGAGGATATGTGCCTATTTAAGATTGAACTTATCTTCTAAAGAAATTGCACCTCTTTTAAATATTTCTGTACGCAGTGTAGAGATAAAGCGATATCGTTTGCGTAAAAAAATGGATTTACAGCATGAACAAGGTCTTGTTGAGTACATTTTAAATGTATAACCTTTACAAATTTCCCTTTTTTACCTATACAACAACACAACATTGCGTTATTTTATTGCAATTAAGTTGCTATTTTATGTAATTTTAATGAATTGATTTTTATCATTTTTAGTATGTTTTTTACATGAATATGATAAAAAAATGCATCGATAATCACAATGTATATTTTTTGTTGTGGTTCTTTTTACGTTGTATGTACTATTAACTTTTATTTTTATGAAATAATTAGCTGAGTAAATGCAAACCTGTTCAGTCACGGTTAATGAAAAAATATTCAAGTACAATTTACCAATAATTTTAAATC
>NZ_DQDX01000209.1:2232-3506 GCF_003525665.1 Flavobacterium sp. | reverse complement strand
TATATAATTGATTTTTTAGGTACTATTTTAATAAATTTTAAATAAATTAGCGACTTCAATTTATATTATAAAATACAATGAAAAATACCGCATTATCGCACATTCACGAAAGTTTAGGAGCTAAAATGGTTCCGTTTGCAGGATTTAATATGCCTGTTTCCTATGAAGGAGTTAACGCAGAACACGAAACTGTAAGAAACGCTGTTGGTGTTTTTGACGTTTCGCACATGGGTGAATTTCTTTTATCGGGCGAAAATGCTTTGGCTTTAATACAAAAAGTTACTTCTAACGACGCATCAACATTAGAAATTGGAAAAGCACAATATTCTTGTTTGCCAAATAATGATGGCGGAATTGTAGATGATTTAATCGTTTATAAAATAAAAGAAGAGCAGTATTTATTGGTTGTAAATGCTTCAAATATCGATAAAGATTGGGATTGGATTTCGTCTTTTAATGATTTAGGAGTTGATATGAAAAATCTTTCAGAAGATTATTCTTTGCTCGCAATTCAAGGTCCAAAAGCTGTTGAAGCTATGCAATCATTGACTTCTATCGATTTATCTGCAATAAAATACTATCATTTTGAAGTGGCTGATTTTGCAGGAATTGAGAATGTAATCATTTCAGCAACTGGTTATACTGGTTCTGGAGGATTTGAAATTTATTGTAAAAATTCAGAAGTTGAACAAATTTGGAATAAAGTTTTTGAAGCTGGTGCTGATTTCGGAATTAAACCAGTCGGATTAGCAGCACGTGATACGTTGCGTCTTGAAATGGGATTCTGTTTGTATGGAAATGATATCAATGATTTGACTTCGCCATTGGAAGCAGGATTAGGTTGGATTACAAAATTCACAAAAGAATTTACTAATTCAGAAAATTTGAAGAAACAAAAAGAAGCTGGAGTTACTAAAAAATTAGTTGGATTTGAATTAATAGACAGAGGAATTCCACGTCATGACTACGAAATCGTTGATGCTGACGGAAACAACATTGGTATTGTAACTTCGGGAACGCAATCACCAAGTCTAGGAAAAGCAATTGGAATGGGTTATGTAAAAACCGAATTTTCTACTGTAGATTCTGAAATTTATATTGTAATTAGAGATAAAAAAATTGCAGCCAAAGTGGTAAAATTACCATTTTACAAAAAATAAATAATGTCAACTATAAAAATCCAAATTCAATTTTAAACTTGAATTTGGATTTTATAATTATACTAGAATCTGAAATTGCTATTGAACTTGAAAAAGATACTACTTATTCTACTT
>NZ_DQDX01000209.1:0-2077 GCF_003525665.1 Flavobacterium sp. | reverse complement strand
AACTTATTCTACTTCCTATTTTAGGTTTTGCGCAAAGCGAAAAGAATCCGTGTGAAACTTTGTCAACTATCAATACAATCATTCAAAATAAACATTACAAGCCAAAACCGGTTGACGATAGTTTATCGGTATATGTCTATGATTCATTTCTTAAAAATATTGATGAAGACAATCGGTTATTTACGGAATTAGAAATCGATAAATTAAAGCAACATAAACTTCAAATCGACAACTACCTATTAGAAAACAATTGTACTTTTCTCGCTGAATTTTACACACTTTACAACAACTCCATACTACGCTATAAAACTATAGTAGAAAAAATTAAATCAGAACCATTTGCCTTTAAAAGTTCTGAAACTATTGAGTTTTCTATGAATACGTTTCCGTACGCTAAGGATGAAGAAGAACTTAAAAAACTCTACAAAAAGAGAATTTTATTTCAAGTTTTAAGAGAAATTTCAGAATCTAGTACCAATAAAGATTCAATTGTTGCAAATTTTTCTTCTATTTCTGAACTATCAAAAGATAAAATTTTTGAAAGTTATTTATGCAAATATTCTAGTTTGCAAATGAGTGAGATAGAATTTAATTCGAAGTTCTTTTCGGTCTTTTGCTCCTATTTTGATCCACACACAATGTATCTTTCTGAAAGTGATAAATCTGATTTTTTCTCCTCTGTAAGTGCAAACAATTTATCTTTTGGTTTAAATGTTTCGGTTAATGAAAAGGACGAAATTATTGTTGATGAAATAATTCCCGGAAGTTCGGCTTATTTTACAGAAAAAGTTTCCGCTGGAGATCAAGTAATTAAAGTTAAATACAAAGACGAAGAATATCTAATTGCTTGTTCATCAATTAGTAAAGTTGAAGCTATATTTAATTCTACTGAATATAAAAATGTAGATTTTACATTGCGAAAAAAAAGCGGTGAAATTTATACGGTTTCGCTTACCAAGAAATTACTTAAAAATTACGAAAACAAAGTTTACAGTTACATTCTCGAAAAAGACAATAAACGTGCTGGATATATACGAATTCCAAGTTTTTATGGCAAATTCGAAAACGGAAAAACCAATGTAAGTGAAGATGTTGCCAAAGAAGTTTACAAACTAAATGCAGATGGAATTGATGGATTGATTATCGATTTAGAAAACAATGGTGGCGGTTCTATGGAAGAAGCCTTGAAATTGACAGGTTCTTTTATTGATGCTGGACCAATTGCTGTAATGAATGATAAAAATGGTAAAAAGAAAACGGTAAAAGATCCTATAAAAGGCAGTATTTATTTCGGACCAATGGTGGTTTTAATTAATGGATTTTCTGCCTCAGCAAGTGAGTTTTTCACCAATACAATGCAAGATTATAATCGTGCAATTATAATAGGAAATCAATCGCATGGTAAAGCAACAATGCAAACTGTAGTTCCGCTAACGTCAGATAGAAACCCGAAAGAGTTTATAAAAATTACAATTGAAGAATTTTATCGAATAACCGGCAAAAGCAATCAATCTATTGGAATAACACCAGATGTTGAAATTCCTACATTATTCGATAAACAAATGCCGAGAGAAAATGAAAATCTAACGGCATTAAAAAACAAGTCATTTAAAAGTAAGTTGCGTTACAATTCATTTTTTAATCGGTACAATTCTGAAGTCATTACTAAAAGTAAAAAAAGAGTTAGTTCCAATAAAATGCTGCAATCTATAAGCGAATTAAATTCTAAAATTGATCAAGTCTATCAATATGATTTAGCTCCTATTTTATTAGAATTTAATGCTGTTTATGAAGAAGTTACCAAAATGAATTCGCTTTGGAAAGAACTAAAAGAAGTGTCGTTAAAAGTATATCCAATTGAAGTGAAACGAAATTCTATTGATATTGCTTACCAACAATTTGACGATTATTTAAAAAGCAGCAATATTGAAAAAATTAAAGCAATAAAAAATAATTTACACATTATTGAAGCAGTAAACATCATCAATGATTTCAAAAGCAAATAATACAACTTGCTTATTATTTGAAGTAATAAAATTTGTATAAAAATTAGATTTGAAAAAATAGAATATTACAC
>NZ_DQDX01000181.1 GCF_003525665.1 Flavobacterium sp. | reverse complement strand
ACAAGCATCACGAATCACGATTTACAAGATTCTACGAAGACTTCTGGTTGCCAAGAAAATTTGGTTTTGATAAAAGAAGAGCTCATTTTTCAAGTCTTATTTTAACCAATCAAATGACTCGAGATGAAGCGCTAGAACGAATTTCTAAACCAGAGTTAGATGAGTTTACCTTGCAAAAAGAATTCGATTATGTAGCCGATAAATTGGGATTTACAAGAAAAGAATTAGAGGAGCTTTTTGATGGTGAAAATAAAACCTACAGAGACTATAAAAATAAAAGAAATTTAATCGGTTTGGGCACATTATTAATTCGTAAATATGGTTTAGAAAAAAGATTATTCAGATAAATGATAACAATAATAGACTATGGCGTTGGAAACATTAATGCTTTCGTAAACGTTTATAATCGGCTCAATATTAAAACTAAAATTGCAAAAACAATTGCAGATTTAGATGAGGTACAAAAAATTATCCTTCCAGGTGTAGGGTCGTTTGACTATGCTATGAAATGTTTGAATGCATCCGGAATGCGTGAGCGATTAGACGAATTGGTTATAAAAGAGAAAGTACCGGTTGTAGGAATTTGTGTAGGAATGCAAATGATGGCAAATAAAAGTGAAGAAGGAAATGTAGAAGGATTAAAATGGATTAATGCAGATGTTTTAAAATTTAATCCAAAACATATTAATTTTGTAACCAAATTGCCGCATATGGGTTGGAACGACGTTACACCATCTAGAAAAAATAAATTATTTGAAAATTTAGAAAAAGAAAGCATATTTTACTTTCTACATTCTTATTATTTCAAATGTGAGAATGAGGAAGATTGCATTGCAAAATCAGAATACGGCGACTTTTTTACATCGGCAATAAATCGTGAAAATATATATGGTATCCAATTTCACCCCGAAAAAAGTCATCAGTACGGAGAGATTTTATTGTCTAATTTTGCAAAATTATAATAATGTTACGACCAAGAATTATTCCGAGTTTACTAATTCATGATAAAGGACTGGTAAAAACTGTAAATTTTAAAAATCCAAAATATGTTGGAGATCCAATAAATGCAGTAAAAATTTTTAATGAAAAAGGTGTAGATGAACTCGCTGTTTTTGATATTGATGCTTCGGTTTTTGGAAAAGAACCCGATTATAAGTTAATAGAAAACCTGGCAATACAGTCAAGAATGCCCTTGTGTTATGGAGGCGGTATAAAAACAGTGCAACAAGCACAAAAAATATTTGGCTTAGGAATTGAAAAAATTGCCTTGAGTTCGGCAATTTGTCAAAATCCAAGTCTGGTAACACAAATAGCAGAAAAAGTTGGTTCACAAAGTGTTATTGCTGTGTTGGATGTTAAGAAAAAATTTTTAGGTGGCTATGAAGTTTATATCAACAACGGAAAAAAAGAAACGGGTATTGATGCCATACAATTTGTAGAAAAATTAGAAGCTCTTGGAGCTGGTGAAATCATCATCAATTCTATTGATCAAGACGGAATGATGAATGGCTATGATTTAAACCTTATAGATAAAATTCGACAAAAAATTACAATTCCATTAACCGTTTTAGGTGGCGCTGGAAGTTTGGAAGATATTCAAAAAGTGATTAAAGCCCACAAAATTATTGGTGTTGCCGCCGGAAGTTTGTTTGTTTTTAAAGGAAAATATAAAGCGGTATTAATTAATTACCCAAACAAGACAGAAAAAGAAAATTTATTTTAGATAAAAATGAAAATACAAAATAAAACTTTATTAATTACAGGAGGAACAGGTTCGTTTGGTCACGCCGTTTTAAACCGATTTTTACAAACAGATCATTTTAGTGAAATCAGAATTTTTTCTCGCGATGAGAAAAAGCAAGACGACATGCGTAACCAATTAAAAAGCGATAAACTCAAATTTTACATTGGCGATGTGCGTGATTACGCAAGTATAGAACGTGCCATGCGCGGTGTAGATTATGTGTTTCATGCTGCTGCATTAAAGCAGGTTCCATCGTGTGAATTTTTCCCAATGGAAGCTGTGAAAACTAATGTCATGGGTACGCAAAACGCCATTGATGCCGCGGTTGCCAACAAGGTTTCTAAAATAATCTGTTTAAGTACAGACAAAGCAGCTTATCCTATAAATGCTATGGGAATTTCTAAAGCTATGATGGAAAAAGTAGCCGTTGCTGCTTCAAGAACAATTCCTAATAATGATACTACAGTGTGTTTAACACGTTATGGAAATGTAATGGCATCAAGAGGTTCGGTAATTCCGTTGTTTTTAAATCAAATAAAAACTGGGCAAACACTAACTATTACCGATCCTAATATGACTCGTTTTTTAATGTCATTGGACGAAGCTGTAGAATTGGTTTTGTTTGCTTTTGAGCATGGAAATCAAGGCGATTTGTTTGTCAATAAAGCCCCAGCTGGAACTATTGGCGATTTGGCGCAAGCCTTGAAAGAATTGAGTAATGCTACCAACGAAATTAAAGTAATTGGTACAAGACATGGTGAAAAATTATATGAAACTCTTTGTACTAGAGAAGAAATGATTAAAGCCGAAGATATGGGCGAATTCTATAGAGTTCCAGCAGATAATCGCGACTTAAATTATGCTCAGTATTTTTCAGAAGGTGAACAAGATATATCTAAAATTGAAGATTACCATTCTCACAACACAGAGCAATTGGGTGTAGAAGGAATGAAAAAATTGTTAGTAAAATTGCCATTAATCCGAAAAGAAATTTTTGGTGAAGATGTGGCGCAGATGCCTGGGTAGGTTAGTTGTCAGTGGTCAGTGGTCAGTGTTCAGTTTTCAGTGATTAGTTTTCAGTTATTTAGAAATAGTTTTTAAATTCAATATTATGAAAGTGCTTCCGCAACTAATTAAAGGAAAAAGTCATACCGATGACAGAGGCGTTTTGCAATTTAATAATGACTTTAATGCATCAGGAGTAAAGCGAATTTATTCAATTCAAAATCGAGATACTGAATTTGTTCGTGGTTGGCAAGGTCATAAAATAGAGCAGCGTTGGTTTTCTGCCGTTCAAGGTTCTTTTAAAATTTTTCTAATTGCAATTGATGATTGGGTGACTCCTTCAACAGATTTAGAGCAATATCATTATGTTTTAGATGCGCAATCTATGGATATTTTACACGTTCCTGCTGGTTATGTTTCAAGCATTCAAGCATTGGAAGAATCCTCAAAGCTATTGCTTTTGTCTGATTATTTACTAGGCGAGATTGCTGATGAATACCGATACGATATTAATTACTTTAAAAAATAAAAGGGTTTCCCTTAAATAAGAATAAATTATGCTAAAAATAGGAATTACAGGACAAGCTGGATTTGTAGGCAAACATTTGTACAATACCTTAGCTCTTTTTCAAGAAGAATTTGAAAGAGTAGATTTTCAAAAAGAGTTTTTTGAGGATGCACTAAAGTTGAACGACTTTGTTTCGCAATGTGACGTTATTGTACATCTTGCAGCGATGAATAGACACAACGACCCACAAGTTATCTATAATACTAATGTAGGTTTAGCAACTAAATTAGTTCAAGCACTTGAAGCTACCAATAGTAAAGCTCATGTCATTTTTTCATCATCAACTCAAGAAGAAAGAGACAACTTATATGGTAAGTCTAAAAAAGAAGCAAGAGAATTATTAGCCAATTGGGCAAAAAAATCAGAAGGAAATTTTACCGGATTAATTATTCCGAATGTTTTTGGTCCATTTGGTCATCCCAATTATAATTCGGTTGTAGCTACTTTTAGTCACAAAATTGCTAGAAATGAAACACCAACTATTGATGTTGATGGCGATTTAAAACTTATTTACGTTGGTGAATTGGTAGATGAAATCCTAAAAGAAATTAGATCTGGTGAAAGCAAAGACGAAGTTTTAGTTCCACACACATCTCAATCGAAAGTTTCCCAATTGTTATCACTTTTAGAAAAATACAAATCCGATTATCAAGACAACGGAATAATTCCAGCATTGAACAGCAAGTTTGAGGTGAATTTATTCAATACGTTTCGTTGTTATATGGATATTGCCAATCATTTTCCAGTAAAGTTTACGCAACATACCGATCCAAGAGGCGCATTTGTTGAGGTGATTCGCTTAAATGTTGGCGGACAAGTTTCTTTTTCTACAACGGTTCCAGGTATTACTAGAGGAAATCATTTTCATACTAGAAAGATTGAACGTTTTGCGGTAATAAAAGGTAAAGCATTAATTCAGTTACGACAAATAGGAACTCAAGAAACGCACGATTTTTATTTAAATGGTGACGAACCTGCCTATGTAGACATGCCAGTTTGGTACACGCATAATATTAAAAATGTAGGTGACGAGGAATTGTATACTATTTTTTGGATAAATGAATTTTATGATCCAAATGATCCAGATACTTATTTTGAAAATGTGTGATTGTTTCACGCAGATTTTAAAAGATTGAAAGGATTTTTAAATTTTATTTAGATTTATTATAATCCGATTTGCATAGTATTTTGATTATGTTTAACTATTTCACGTAGAGTTAAAAGATTAAAAGGATATTTTTGATTTGGTTTTTGAATTTTAGATTTATTTATTTTATTAACTGATTGAAATGGAAGACGAAGAATTGACGTATCAAATTAGAGGATGTATTTTTAATGTTTACAATAAGTTAGGTCCAGGTTTGTTTGAATCTGTTTATGAAGCTGCATTGTGTTATGAATTGAATAAGGTAGGTTTAAAGTTTAAAAGACAGTTGGAATTGTCTGTTCATTATGAAGATATAATTTTGGATGTTGCCTTTAGAATTGATATTTTAGTAGAAAATAAAGTTATTATAGAAATAAAATCAGTTGAAGAATTGTCTAAAGTACACTATAAACAAATTATTACGTATCTAAAGCTAACTTCAATTCCAATAGGATTGTTGGTGAATTTTAATACAGATTCTATAAAAGAAAATATAAAAAGAATTGTAAATAATCATATAAATTAATTTTTAGCTAATTAAACAATTGGGATATAACATTAGGAAAGAAATCCTTTCAATCTTTTAAATCTGCGTGAGGTAACAAAAAGATGAAAGATTAAAAAAGAAATATAAAGAATATGAAAGCAAGATTAAAAGTAATGACCGTTGTCGGTACACGACCAGAAATAATTCGATTATCAAGAGTGATGGCAGCTTTAGACCATTCAGATGCTATTGAGCACATTATAGTTCATACAGGACAAAATTATGATTACGAATTAAATCAAATATTTTTTGATGATTTAGGAATTCGCAAACCCGATTTTTTCTTGAATGCAGCTGGAGTAACTGCAACAGAAACCGTAGGTCAAATATTAATAAAAATTGATTCCTTGCTTGAAACTGAAAAACCAGATGCCTTTTTGGTTTTAGGTGATACTAATAGCTGTCTTTGTGCTATTCCAGCCAAAAAACGTCATATTCCAATTTTTCATATGGAAGCTGGAAATCGTTGTTTTGACCAACGTGTTCCTGAAGAAACCAACCGTAAAATTGTAGATCATGTTTCTGATATTAATTTGACTTACAGTGATATAGCAAGAGAGTATTTACTTCGCGAAGGTTTGCCGGCCGATAGAATTATCAAAACTGGTTCACCAATGTTTGAAGTTTTAAATCACTATTTGCCATCAATTGAAGCATCAGATGTTTTGGAGCGATTGCAACTTGAAGAAGGTAAGTTTTTTGTTGTTTCCTCTCACAGAGAAGAAAATATCAATAGCGAAAAAAACTTTAGAGGTTTGATGGATAGTCTTAATTTAATTGCAGAAAAATACAATTATCCAATTATTGTAAGTACGCATCCAAGAACACGAAATATGATCGATAAAAAGAACATTGAAATGCATAAAAATTTACAATTTTTAAAGCCATTGGGTTTTAATGATTACAATGCCTTGCAAATGCGTTCTTTCGCGGTTTTATCCGATTCTGGGACAATCTCAGAAGAATCATCGACCTTAAATTTTAGAGCTCTAAATATAAGAGATGCACACGAACGTCCAGAGGCAATGGAAGAAGCATCCGTGATGATGGTTGGATTAAATCCAGAACGCATTATGCAAGGATTAGTGCAATTGCAATATCAAAAAGTAGGTAAGGAGCGTAATTTTAGACCAGTTGCTGATTATTCAATGCCAAATGTATCCGAAAAAATGGTTCGTATCATTTTGAGTTATACCGATTATATTAAAAGAACTGTTTGGAGCGAAAATTAAAATGAAAGTACTTTTTCTAACAATGTCTAAAATAAATTCCTTTTCAGATAGAGGTATTTACACTGATCTTCTTCGTAAATTTTATGAAGAAGGCCATGATGTTTTTGCTGTTTGCCCAATAGAAAGACGCGAAAAAAAGAAAACCGAAGTTAGAAAAGAAAAACAAGGAACACTACTAAATGTTCAAACACTAAATCTTCAGAAAACGAATATTGTTGAAAAAGGATTTGGAACATTAGCAATTGAATATCAGTTTCTAGCGGCAATCAAGAAACATTTTTCTGAAGTAAAATTTGATGTAGTAATCTATTCAACGCCACCAATTACATTTTCTAAAGTCATCAATTTTATAAAAAAACGTGACAAGGCTTATTCCTATTTATTGCTAAAGGATATCTTTCCGCAGAATGCAATTGATATGAAAATGCTAAAAGAGAATGGCATTTTGCATAAAATGTTTGTCAAGAAGGAACAGAAATTATACGCAATTTCCGATACTATTGGATGCATGTCTGAAGCCAATAAAAAGTTTGTTTTAAAACACAATCCATCTATTAATTCCAATAAAGTCGAGGTAAATCCCAATACGATTGAGCCATCTGTTTTTAATCAGAGTTTAGACCAAAAAACAGCTATAAAAATAAAATACAAGCTTCCGATAAATAAAAAAATCTTTGTTTACGGAGGAAATTTGGGAAAACCACAAGGCATTGATTTCTTACTGGAAACTATCGCAGCCACCAAAAATAAAGATGTTTTTTTTCTCATTGTAGGTTCTGGAACAGAATACAATCGTGTCGAGAAATGGTTTCTAAATAACAAGTCAGAAAACGCAATTCTTTTAGCTGGTTTACCAAAACAAGATTACGATTTGTTGTTGCATGCCTGCGATGTCGGATTGATATTTTTACACAAGAATTTTACAATTCCTAACTTTCCGTCAAGGCTTTTGTCTTATTTGGAAATGAAAATGCCAATTATTGCTGCAACTGATGCTTCAACCGATATAGGAACTATTATCGAAGAAAATAATTGCGGTTACAAAGTAATTTCGGGAGACACAAAAAACATGCAGCTTGCCATTAATAAAATAATTTCTGACGAAGAAAATTATAAAAGAATGAAGGAAAGTGCATGGAATTTATTGCAAAAGGAATATAAAGTTGAACGTTCGTACAAGTTAATAAAAGATAAAATAAATGTATAAATTGTTCTTTAAAAGAGTAATAGATTTTTTAGCAGCGGTAATTGTATTGCTGCTAATTTCTCCAATATTTCTGATTTTGATAGTATTTTTAGCTATCGCAAATGATGGAAAACCATTTTTCGTACAAAAAAGACCAGGAAAAAACGGAAAAATATTTAGTATTGTAAAATTCAAGACAATGAACGACAGAAAAAATGCAGACGGAAATTTACTATCGGATGCAGAGCGGTTGACCAAAATAGGTTCGTTTGTAAGAAAAACATCGTTAGATGAAATTCCACAATTGATAAATGTTGTAAAAGGAGATATGAGTTTAATTGGACCACGACCATTATTGGTACACTATTTGCCATTGTATAGCGACGTCCAAAAAAACAGGCATAATGTTCGACCAGGAATTACAGGTTGGGCACAAGTAAACGGACGAAATGCCATAAGTTGGGGAAAGAAATTTGAGTACGATGTTTGGTATGTTAATAATATTTCCTTGTTATTAGATATAAAAATAGTACTTTTGACAATTAAAAAAGTGTTTATTTCTGAAGGGATAAATGCAGATAATGTAGCAACAACAGAACCTTTTACAGGAAATTAATATGGGAATGATTATTAAAGCAATAGAATATGTTTATCCAAAAAACAAAGTCAGTAATGCCGATTTGGGTAAAGAGTTTCCTGATTATGATTTTTCAAAGTTTGAAGAAAAAGTAGGTATCAAAAACAGGTATTGGGTTGGTGAAGAAACCGCCTTTGATTTGGCTATTGAAGCCTGCGAAAAACTTTTTGAAACTCAAGACAGAAACGAGATCGATTATATTTTATATTGCACTCAAAGTCCTGAATATTTTTTGCCAACTACGGCATGTATATTACAGAATAAACTAGGACTGAAAAAAAATATAGGTGCACTAGATTTTAATTTAGGATGTTCAGGATTTACCTATGGCGTTAGTATTGCCAAAGGTTTACTTGGTACAGGCCAAGTAAAAAATGTATTGTTGGTTACTGCAGAGACGTATTCGAAATACCTTCATCCTAAAGACCGTTCAAACCGAGCAATTTTTGGCGATGCCGCAACAGCAACGTTAATTTCGTGTGATGAAAAAGACGGAATTGGCGAATTTCTTTTCGGTACAGACGGTTCGGGCTATGACAAACTAATTGTAAAAAACGGTTGCAGCAGATTTCCTTTCAACCAGAATGCTCCAGAAATTGTTTATGGAACAGACAACACTTATACCGATAATCATTTGTACATGAATGGTCCAGAAGTATTTAATTTTACAAACGAAGTTATTCCTAATTTTACAAAAGAAATTTTAGAGAAAAACAATCTAAGTACAGATGGTGTGGATCAGTTTGTATTTCATCAAGCCAATGCTTTTATGTTAAATTTTATGCGTAAAAGATTAAAAATTTCCAGTGATAATTTCTTTATAGATTTAGAAGATGGCGGCAATACAGTTTCTTGTACAATTCCTATAGCATTAAAAAAATATAGCGAAAGTATAGATAAAGAAACTACAATTGCTATTGTAGGATTTGGAGTAGGACTTTCGTGGTCTGGCGGAATAATAAAAATTAAAAACAAATTATAATAAATATTGAATTATGAAAACGAATGAGTTCATTTTAGGGTTAGCAGAAGAATTAGAATTAGAAACAACATTAGAAAACACTACAAATCTTAAAGATTTAGACGAGTGGGATTCTATGGCTGCAATGGTTTTGATAGGTTATGTTTCAAACGAATTTGGAGTTACACTAAATGCTGATGATATAAAAGATATTACAACTGTCGATTCTTTAATTGAAAGAATTGGATTAGAAAAATTTAACTAAGATGTTCCAAGAGTTCCAAGGTGTTGAAATTAAGGCAATAACAGCCTGCGTTCCCAAAAGAAAAGTTTTGAATGACTCTTTTGGCGAGTTATTATCGCCCAAAGAACTCAAATTTTTTGAAAAAACTGTAGGTATTTTAGAAAGACGATGGGCAGATGAAAACGTTACTGCATCCGATCTAGGATATGCAGCAGCATCGGATTTATTAGAAAAGTATAATGTTGATAAGAACGACATTAGTTGCCTAATATTTTTAAGTCAGACATCCGATTTTAAAATTCCTTTCACATCAAACATTCTTCAATCAAGATTAGGTTTAAATAAAGAAATTTTATGTCTTGATATTAATGCAGGTTGTGCTGGATTTATTCAAGGTTTAAGTACTGCATTTGCATTTGCAAAAACACAAAAAAATGGTAAAGTTCTTTTTATTGTTGCAGAAACATTATCAAAAATTTTATCAGATAAAGATAGAAGTACATCAATGCTTTTTGGCGACGGTGCTTCTGCAGTATTGATTGAAAATACAGGAACTGAAGATGCGGTATCTGTATTTAATTTCTTTTCAGATGGTTTAAATGCTGAAGCAATTCAAATTCCGGATGGTGGTTACAGAAACGGAATGTCAAAAGAAAGTTTTGATATTATAACCGATGAAAATGGAAATCAGAAATCTAAATTAAATTTGTCTATGGATGGACCAAAAGTTTTTGATTTTACATTAAGAGAAATTTCTGGAAGTATTGAAGATTTACTTCAAAAATCAGATACTCCAAAAGAATCAATAGACTATTTTTTATTACATCAGTCCAACCAGTTTATAATTAAACAAATTGCTTCTCAATTGCAAATCGAATCCAATAAAATGCTCATTAATATACAAAATTTCGGCAATACTAGTGGTGTTTCTATTCCGCTTTTAATTTGTTCTAATCAACAAGAATTGCAAAACTCTAATAAAATTGTAATGAGCGGTTATGGTTCAGGTTTAAATTGGGGAAACTGCATTATTGATATATCAAAAACTACAATTTTTAAGATAATAGAAATATAAAGTTATGAAAGCTCTAATTAAGCCAAATGAATATTTTGAGAAAGAAATCTTTCAAAAAGAAAAAACAAATCTTTTTTCAGAGGTTTGGAATTTTGTTGGATTTACGTCTGATTTTACTGAAATTAATGATTTTGTAGTTTCCAATATATCTGAAACACCAGTAGTAATACAAAACGTTAAAGGGACAATTAAAGCGTTTAAAAACGTTTGTTCTCACAGACATTCTCTAATACAAACAGTAGAAAAAGGAAATCGTCCATTAATGTGTCCGTATCATGGTTGGGCATACAACGATAAAGGTGTTCCGTTTGGAATTCCTAAAAAACCTTTTTTTGGTTTTTCCAAAGATGAATTGGAGTGCTTAAAACTTCAGGAATATTCTATTGAAATTTGTGGAACTTTAGTCTTTTTAAAAGTAAGAAACGACGAAATATCCTTAAAGGATTATCTTGGCGATTTTTATTCAGAAGTTGAGGCCATGTCAAATAATTTTGGAAAATTAATCGATGTAAACGAAATTGAAATTACATCTAATTGGAAAATTGTTGTCGAAAATACTTTAGAAAGCTATCATGTAGCATTAATTCACTCAGAAACTTTTCAAAAACTTGGAGCATCTGGATTGGATTTTACATTTTCAAAAAACAATTCGTCTTGGGATGCAGAGGTTTTATTACAAGAAAACGAAGGAAAGCAAGAAAAGGTTCACAGACCATTTCAGCAAAGAAATTATAAAATTGACGGATACAAACATTTAATTTTATTTCCTAATGTGCTAATTTCTTCTACTTATGGAGTTTCTTTCAATTTATCTCATATAATTCCTATTGATGAAGATCGAACTTTGTTCAAAAGTTATGTTTTTATTACTAAAAAAGAGGCGTCAGAAAAAGTAAGTCCAATAGAAAAAATGTATGAAGACAGTCTTATAGATTTTAACCGAAAAGTTTTTGACGAAGACAAAGCAATTTGTCAACAAGTTCAGAAAGGTGTAAAATTTTCATCCTATGATGGAGAATTAAGTCAAGAAGAAGAACGTGTATTGCATTTTCAACAACAATATAAAGAATATTTGAAATGATTAAGGATAAAAAAATTTTAATTACTGGAGCAACTTCTGGAATCGGATTGGCACTTTGTGAGTTTTTGCTAATGCATAATTGTACTGTTATTGCAGTTGGTAGAGACCAGAGCAAAATTGCTCAATTACAAAGTCAGTTTAGTGAAAGTCTTCAATTTGTTTCTTTAGATTTAAATGAATTTAATTCGTACACAAAAATTTTTGATGAAGCACTTGCAGGTCAAAAATTAGACGGATTTGCTCATTGTGCTGGAATGGAAGAAACGCTTCCGTTAACAATGTACAATCCAGAGAGTATAGCAAAGATATTTAACATTAATGTTTTTTCTGGAATTGAATTATTACGATCATTTTCTAAAAAGAAATATTCTAACGATGGTGCTAGCGTAGTTTATATTTCTTCAGTAATGGGAGAATTAGGACAACCAGGTAAAATAGGATATTGTTCTACAAAATCTGCAGTATTAGGTGTTGTAAAGTCCTCTGCTTTAGAATTGGCAAAAAGAAAATTTCGTGTAAATGCAATTTCACCTGGAGTTGTAAATACTCCAATGACACAAAAATTATTTTCTCAAATTGAAGACGAAAATATAGAAAGAATTAAGCAAATGCATCCGTTGGATATTGGTGAAGTAGAAGATGTTGTGCCGATGATTGCTTTTTTGCTTTCGGATAATAGTAAATGGATAACTGGACAAAATATCAAAATAGATGGAGGATACTCAATTCAATAACGAAATAATAATTATTGGAGCTGGTGGATTAGCTCGAGAAATTGTTAGCTGGAAAAATATATCGGGTGAAAAATTAAACATTGTTGGATGTGTGGATGATTTTTATGATTCTTCTGTACAGAAAGAGAATGTGCTTAATGTTATTGGTAAAATCGACTTACAATCTTTTAAAGAGAATCAGGTTGCGCTTTGTGCCATTGCAGATTGTGATAGAAAACAAAGCCTGTTTGAAGAAGCAAAGTCATCAAATAAAAAGTTTGTTCAATATATTCATTCTACTTGTTTAATTGGTGAGAGAACAACTGTTGGAGAAGGACTGGTGCTCTTACCTTATGCTTTAATTTCTTGTGACGCAGAAATAGGTGATTTAGTATTTATTAATAATGGATCGCAAATCGGTCATGATGTTAAAATTGGTAATTTTACAAGTATTATGGCAAACGTCGATATTGGTGGCGGAGCGCAAATTGGCAATAATGTTTTTATAGGTTCAAATGCTGTAATTCTTCCTGGTGTAAAAATTCCAGATAATACAAGAATTGGTGCAGGAGCTGTTGTATTAAGGTCAATAAAACAAGCAGCAACCTATTTTGGTAATCCAGCCAAGAAAATATTCTAATCCACAATTTAAATGTCAACCAAACGTATAATTGATTTTTGCATTTCTTTTTTGGCATTAATTTTTATATTCTGGATTGTAACTTTTATATTTATTTTAGCACTTTTCGACACTCAGTCTAACGGATTTTTCACTCAAAAAAGAGTAGGTCAGTTTGGGAAACCATTCACTATTTTTAAGATTAAAACAATGCATCCTAAAACTAGAACTATTTCTAGTTTTGGTAAGTTTTTGCGAAGAACTAAATTGGATGAGCTTCCGCAACTATTTAATATTATCAAAGGCGATATGAGCTTTGTTGGACCAAGACCAGATATTCCCGGATATTATGACGTTTTGGAAGGTGAAAACAGAAAAATTTTAGAATTAAAACCCGGACTTACCAGTGAAGCTTCCATAAAATATAGAGATGAAGAAACGTTGCTGCAGAGTGTTTTTAATCCAAAACAATATAATGATGAAATAATTTTTCCCGACAAGGTTAAAATGAATTTAAATTATTACTATAATCACAACTTATTAATTGATCTAAAAATTATTTTAAAAACTATTTTTTTGTAGTACTAATTCTATTAAAAACACGTACTTTTACGTGTATCTTGTAAGTTTTTTTTATCTATTTTTGTAAAATCAAAATACCGCTATGAATAACGATAAAATATGGTTGTCTTCACCACATATGGGTGGCACTGAACAAAAATTTGTAAATGAAGCATTTGACACTAATTGGGTTGCTCCTTTAGGACCAAACGTAACCGGATTAGAGCAAGATTTAGAGTCTTACTTAAAGCAAGATTGCCATGTTGCTGCATTAAGTTCAGGAACAGCTGCCATTCATCTGGGTTTAATCCTCCTGGGAGTTCAAGCTGGCGATGAAGTAATTTGTCAAAGTATGACTTTTTCAGCTTCGGCTAATCCAATATTATATTTAGGGGCAACTCCTGTTTTTATTGACAGTGAAACCAGCACTTGGAATCTTTGTCCGGTTGCTCTTGAAGCTGCAATCATTGATCGTATTGAGAAAGGCACAAAGCCAAAAGCCATAATTGGTGTTCACTTGTATGGCGTTCCTTATCAAGTAGATGCGGTTCATGCTGTTGCAAAAAAGTATGATATTCCAGTTTTAGAAGATAGTGCAGAAGCATTAGGAAGTTCTTTTAAAGGTCAAAAATGTGGTACTTTTGGAGATTTTGGTGTACTTTCGTTTAATGGAAATAAAATAATTACTACTTCTGGTGGTGGTGCTTTGGTTACAAAAAATCTAGAAGATAAGGCAAAAGCAGTATTTTTTGCTACACAATCTAGAGACAACGCACCTCATTATCAACATTCAGAAATTGGTTATAATTATAGAATGAGTAACATTTGCGCAGGCATTGGTCGTGGTCAAATGGAAGTATTAGACCTGCACGTTCAAAAACGAAGAGAAATGCAACAGTTTTACACTGAGCTTTTTAAGGATATTGAAGGTGTTACTGTATTTACAGTTCCTAATGACGATTATTTTGCTAATTATTGGTTGAGTTCTATTGTAGTTGATTCAAATAGAACTAATGGCAAAACTAGAGAAGATTTACGCATTTACTTAGAGTCAAAAAATATAGAAAGTCGTCCGTTGTGGAAACCGATGCATTTGCAACCTATTTTTGAAAAATATCCTTACTACGGAACCTATATTTCTGAAGGATTGTTCAACAACGGATTGTGCTTGCCATCAGGATCTAATTTAACTGATGAAGATAAAAATAGAATTCAAACTGAAATTCATGCTTTTTTTAATTAGAAAATAGTTAATATAATAATTACTATCTNNCTAAAATCGATTACCGATTTTAGCAACTTGGGTTATTTACCTCGTTGGTTAATTTTAATAATTGATTTAGCCATTGTAACGGTGAGTTTTTTATTTACGCACAAGATTTTTTTAGAAATGGGCTTGGAATACATGTTGTATTCTAGAATTATATTTTATTTTTTCAGTTACCTTTTTTTGCACGTACTGTTTTTTTGGATTTTTAGAACCTATTCTGGAATCATTAGACACTCCTCCTATATTGATGCAATAAAGATTTTTACAGCATTATTATTTGTGCTAGTAACTTGTATCTTTTACAATGTTATTCATACCTATTTCTTTAAAGAGAAGATTTTTATGAATACTGGATTATTCATAAATACCGTTTTGTCTTTTGTTGGTTTGTTTATTTATAGAATAATTGTAAAGCAAGTGTTTGAACACTACATCAGAGATAAAAAATCAGATTACTTAATAAAAGCTTTAATTTATGGTTCTGATGCTAATGCGATATCTATTGCTAAAGCACTCGAACTAGAAACTCCTGGTAAATTCAAAATTGTTGGATTTCTTGATAAAGGCAATAAAAATGCAAGTAAACGCATCATGAACTTGCCTATAATTAATGTAAATAAGCGAATTCCTGTAATCATGCGTGCTTTAAATGCTACGGCTTTGATCATGGCTGATAAAAGTTTGTCTAAAAATGAAAAACTAGCAATAGTTGACGATTGTTTAGAGTACAATTGTAAAGTATATACTGTTCCAGTTATTTCTGATTGGGAAAATGAAGAAGAAATTTCAAAAAGTATTAAAAGCTTTGAAATTCATGATTTGCTAGAACGAAAGCCAATTGTATTGGATAACAATGCCATTTCTAATCAATTGTTCAATAAAGTTGTATTAATATCTGGCGCTGCTGGTTCTATTGGAAGTGAAATAGTAAAGCAAGTTATTTCTTTTAATCCAAAGCACATTATCTTATTAGATCAAGCCGAAACGCCTTTGCATCACATGAGTTTGGAGGTTGGAACCTATTTTCCAAAAGAAAAAGTAAGTTGTGTAATTGCAGATGTTAGAGAACGTGACGGCATTAGAGCTGTTTTTAAAGAGTTTAAGCCCGATGTAGTTTTCCATGCTGCAGCCTACAAACACGTACCTTTAATGGAAGACAATCCATCACAAGCAATTTTTGTGAATGTGCAAGGAACTAAAAATATTTCTGATTTTTCTTATGAGTTTAATGTAGATAGTTTTGTAATGGTTTCTACAGATAAAGCCGTGAACCCAAGTAATGTAATGGGTGCAAGTAAGCGAATTGCTGAGAAATATGTTCAAGCATTGCATCATAAAGCATTAAAAAACAAAGATTGTACTACGCGATTTATAACTACTCGTTTTGGAAATGTTTTGGGTTCTAACGGTTCTGTTGTTCCTTTATTTACCAGTCAAATTGCAAAAGGTGGACCAATTACAATAACACATCCCGATATTATTCGTTATTTCATGACCATTCCCGAAGCTTGTCAGCTTGTTTTAGAAGCAGGTGTTATGGGTAAAGGTGGCGAAATATTTATTTTTGATATGGGTAAACCAGTTAAAATTATTGATTTGGCATATAAAATGATTCGTTTGGCAGGATATACACCCGATAAAGAAATTAAAATTGAGATCGTTGGTTTGCGTCCTGGTGAAAAGCTGTACGAGGAATTATTAAATGACACTTCTAAAACCATGGCAACACACCATGAGAAAATTACCATAGCTCAAGAAGAATACGAAGATTTAGAATTGGTTCAAAATTTGGTTAAGGAATTGATTAAGATTTCTAAAGATTTTTCTAAAAATGAGATTGTTGCTAAAATGAAAGAAATTGTACCCGAATTCAAGAGTATGAATACTGATTTTGATTGTTTGGATAAATAAATTTATAAACTTTAATGTGACTGTTTATTTTTGCATAAACTACTAAAAAATTGTTACTTCAAATCATTATTTGTAATCTCTATTTTTCATAATTAGATTGAAGTAGTTGCTATAGTTGTTAATTTATAAATTGTTTAAATAAATAGAATTACCTTTGCTTAAAAAATTACCTATGTTAAAAAAGAATATTGTAAGCCTTTTAGTATCATTACTGCTGTTAAGTTCTTGCGCCTCAAGAAAAGATTTGGTGTACTATCAAAATGTAGATTCAGTTCAAATGACTAATTCTTCTTATGAATCGGTTCTACAACCAGATGATTTACTTACTGTAATTGTAAGAGGTGATAATCCAGAAGCGGTTCTACCCTTTAATATGCCAAACATTGCTTATGCAGGTACTGACCAAAATGGTTTTGAAGTTCAGCGTCTTTTTACCTATCTAATTGATAGTGCTAATACTATAAATTTTCCATTAGTAGGTAAGATTAAAATAGGTGGATTGACTAGAATAGAAGCCGAGAAATTGCTAATTGCTGAAATATCAAAATATGTCAAAAACCCTAAAGTTGATCTTAGAATTCTAAATTTTAAAATTACGGTTCAAGGTGAAGTAAATAAGCCAGGAACTTATCCAATCAATTCTGAGCGTATTACAGTTTTAGAAGCTTTAAGTATAGCTGGCGATTTAACTATTTATGGTAAAAGAAATAATGTGCTTTTACTTCGTGAAGTAGATGGCGAAAAGAAAATTGTAAGGATGGATCTTACAAAAGCTGATTTTATTAATTCTCCTTATTATTACTTGCGTCAGAACGATGTTTTGTATGTTGAACCTAATAAAACTAAATTAAATTCTGCAGCTGTTGGTCCAAATACTGGCGTAATTTTGTCTGCAGTATCACTACTAGTCACTGTAATAGCCCTAACTATTCGATAACTTAAAATGGAAAAAAATAATTACCACACAGATTCAACTAGCAATCAAGAAAGCTTTTCTCCCGATTTTAATATTCGTGAAGAATTAGACAAATATTTATTTTACTGGCGCTGGTTTATTGTTTCTGTTATAATTGCACTTGTTTTAGGATTAGTTTATTTACGATATACAACACCTATTTACAGTGCATCAACCAAAATCTTGGTTAAAGATGATAAAAAAGGAGGTTTAGCTTCGGAGTTTTCAGAATTATCTGAAATTGGTTTGTTAGGAAAGGCAAAATCTAACGTTGATAATGAGATTGAAATTTTAAAATCTCGTACTCTAATTGAAAAAACGGTTAAAGATTTACGTTTAAATTATATCTATATAAGAGAAGGAATCGTTAAAACAGGTGAAGTCTATAAAGATTCAGATGTTATTATTGATTTCACTTCTAGTTTGTCTTACGATAAGGTAAAAACTAAAAAAATTAAAATTGAAGGAGTTTCTTCTTCAAAATTTAATTTATTTACTAGTGATGATAAAAAAATTGGTACTTACAATTATAATCAAACAATTTCTTTAAGCGATGGTAAACTAACTGTAGTTAAAAATCCAAGAGTAAATAGCAAAACAAATTTTAGTGAATTCTCAATAGTTTGTATTGTCTATCCAGTGCAAAAAATTACACCCAAATATACGAATGAAATAGGTGTTAGTTTAGTTGGTAAAAATACTTCGGTACTAGAATTGACATACAAAGATGCGGTTCCCAAAAGAGCTGAAGATTTTTTAAATGCCTTAGTATCTATTTATAATAATGAAGCTATAGCAGATAAAAGTTTAATTTCTGAAAAAACCTCCAATTTTATTGCTAAACGTCTTCAATTGATTACTGATGAACTTACTGTTGTTGAAAAAGACGTAGAATCTTTTAAGAAATCCAATAATTTAACTGATATTCCTTCAGAAGCCGAGATGTATCTGGAAAACTCATCAATGTATGAAAAAAGCATTATTGATACTCAAATTCAACAGAATGTTGTGGCATCTATAATCAACTTTTTTAAGAAAAGTGATACATCCGATTTGATTCCATCAAATTTAATTACAGGAGAATCAGAAGCTAACCAGTTAATAGAGCAATATAATAGGTTAGTGTTGGAGCGCAATAAAGTTTCCAAAGGCGCTACAGATTTAAACCCAATAGTTGCAAATTTAGACCAGCAAATACGCTCTTTAAAAGTTAACGTTTCACAAAGCTTACAACGTCTACAATCTAATTTGGAGATTAAACGAAGAAATTTAAACAATCAGGATAATGTACTTTCAGGTAAAAAGAAAGAAGTTCCAAGATTAGAACGTCAATTTAGAGTAATAGATCGTCAACAGAAAGTAAAAGAAGAACTTTATCTCTATCTTTTACAAAAACGTGAAGAAACGGCATTAACTCTTGCAGCAACAGAAAATAATGCTAAAGTAATTGATGCTGCCAAAGCTTCAGATTTGCCAGTTAGTCCTAAAAAGACGATGATCTTGTTTTTGTCCATGATCATTGGTTTATTAATACCATTTGCTATTATTTATCTTAACGACTTACTAAATACAAAAATTAAAACGCGTCTTGAACTGGACAAACGTTTGCAAATTCCTTTCTTAGGTGATATTCCTAGATCAGAATCTTATGAAGAAATGATGAATACTAATAGTCGTTCAAGTTCAGCCGAAGCTATTCGTATTGTTCGTACCAACTTAGAGTTTATGTTGTCTAAAGTGGTGCCAGGAAAAGCTAAAACCATCTTTGTAACCTCTACTATTCCAGGAGAAGGTAAAACTTTCGTGTCTGTAAATGTAGCTGGAACTATTGCCTTGTCAGGTAAAAAAGTACTTTTAGTTGGGTTGGATGTTCGTAATCCGAAATTAGCCGAATATTTACCGATCAATCCAAAAGGTGTAACTAATTATTTATCAGGAAAAGAAGATAGTTTAGACAGTTTAATTACTCCATTACAAAATTACAAGAATTTTGATGTCTTATCTTCTGGAATTATTCCACCAAATCCAGTAGAGTTATTAATGGATGATCGTATCACTAAAATGTTCGACGAATTGAAGTCGCTTTACGATTATATTATTGTAGATACAGCTCCAGTAAGTTTGGTTACAGATACCATTTTAGTCGCCAATAATGCCGATGCCTTTATCTATGTAGTTAGAGCTAATTATTTAGACCGTCGTATGTTGCGTGTTCCAGAAATGTTCTACAACGAAAAGAAATTACCTAATATGTCAATGGTTCTTAATGATACTAAATTAACCAATAAAGGTTACGGCTACGGCTATGGCTACGGCTACGGTAACGAACAAGAAATTAAAAAACCTTGGTATAAAACCCTTTTTGGAATTTAAGTATCCTAAAAATTACATAAAAAAAACTCCATTTTACATGAATTGTAGAATGGAGTTTTTCCTTTTATGATAAAAGTTTAAACACAAATTACACGAATTAGCACGAATAATTAAATTGTCGACTGTACGAATTGAATTTGATGAATCAGATTTTCTATAAAGTCACTATTTTAATTTGTGCAGATTCGTGAAATTCGTGTGAAAGAATTTATTTAAAAATCAAAAAACTGATTTTTTTCAAGTAGTACTTCCAATTCTTTCGATTCTGAGATTATTAGTCTAGAACTAAAACTTTCAATGTGTTTACTGTGATGAATGTCGGAACCTGAAAAAGAATACATCTTTTTTTGAAGTAATGCATCGGCAATTTTAGCGACTTCTTTTCCGTAATATCCCACAGTTGAAAGTAAATTTAACTGCAACAGACAACCCGAATTAATGAGTTTTTGGTATTCATTAAACGATTTATGATAAAATAAATAGCGCTCCGGATGTGCCAAAACTGGCTGATATCCAGCTATTCTTAAATCAAATAGTATTTCGTATAATTGAATTGGCGGATTGATGTACGACATCTCTACCAACACATAATTATCCTTCAACGTAAGCAATTTTTCAGATTGAAACAATGTGCTGAATTCCGAGTCCATCATGTATTCGGCTGCAGCCTTGAAATGTCTGTTTTCTTCAGGTAATTGAGGTAGCGTAGCGTTAAAGGTAGTTGTTATTGATTCGGTTGTGTTTTCCCAAATACCGCTAATAATGTGTGGTGTAGTGATGCATTTAGAAAAACCCATTTGTTTCATCTTGCTATGCAACATTTTGGTGTCTTCAATGGTTTTGGCACCATCATCAATGCCAGGTAATAGATGCGAATGGATATCAATATAATCATAAGGAATTAAATCCTTCAATACAGGCTTGTTTTTTTTAAAGAAATTCACAATGTTATTTTAATATAATGTTATCAATAATAATACCAAAGAAATTAAACGTAGAATATACTAAAGTAGTATATTTGTTTTTTTAGAATTAATTTAAATACTATTATTTATTCAACCCATGCAAAAGCAGGAAGATCAAAATTGGGATTTAGTAATAAAAGGACATTCGTCACTATTCGATTTAAAGTTTGGTGATTTATGGCGTTATCGAGATTTACTTGTGATGTTTGTAAAAAGAGACTTTGTTAGCTTCTATAAGCAAACCATTCTTGGACCAATTTGGTTTTTTATCCAACCCATTTTTACTACAATCGTTTTTTCATTTGTATTTGGAAAGCTTGCCGGAATAAGTACCGATGGTGCGCCCAAATATCTTTTTTATTTAACAGGAATTACATCATGGGCTTATTTTTCTGATTGTCTTACAAAAACCAGTACCGTTTTTAGGGACAATGCGGGTATTTTTGGTAAAGTATATTTTCCAAGATTGATTATGCCGCTAAGCATTGTAGTTAGTAATTTAATCCGTTTTGGGGTACAATTATCATTACTACTTTGTATGATGACTTATTTCTACTTTTTTCCTATTGCTGGCGCAAGTTTTCACGTTACTTATGCTATTTTCTTGTTTCCAGTTTTAGTACTACTAATGGCGCTTTTGGGTTTAGGGCTAGGTTTAATTATTACTGCAATGACTACTAAGTATAGAGATTTAAGTTTCTTGGTTACTTTTGGGGTGCAATTACTGATGTACGGAACAACAGTAATATATCCATTAAGTTACGCTCGCGAAAAAGGTTACGGGCACATAGTAGAGTTAAATCCAATGACCGGAATTATAGAGATATTTAGGTACGCATTTTTAGGAAAGGGAGAATTTACAGCTTTCAGTTTAGGATATTCTGTTTTAGTAACAATTGTGATTTTGTTTTTTGGAATAGTAATTTTTAACAAGACAGAGAAAAACTTTGTAGATACAATATAATGGCAGATACAATTATAAAAGTTGAAAATTTATCGAAAGCCTACCAAATTGGTCAAATTGGTTCCGGAACTATTTCGCGCGACATTGACCGAGTTTGGCAAATGAAAGTGCTTGGTAAAGAAGATCCATTTTTAAAAGTTGGTGAAACCAATGACCGAAATACTAAGAGCGACAGCAATATTGTATGGTCATTAAAAGATATCAATTTTGAGGTAAATCAGGGAGAAGCTGTTGGAATTATTGGTAAAAATGGAGCAGGAAAAAGTACGCTATTGAAATTATTGTCTAGAGTTACAAGTCCGACAACTGGACAAATAAAAGTAAAAGGTAGAATTGCAAGTCTGTTAGAAGTAGGAACAGGTTTTCATCCCGAATTGTCAGGAAGAGAAAATATCTACCTTAACGGAGCAATACTCGGAATGCGAAAAAAAGAAATTACCAGAAAATTAGATGAAATTATAGATTTTTCTGGAGTGGAAAGATATATTGATACTCCGGTAAAAAGGTATTCTTCAGGAATGTACGTAAGATTGGCATTTGCTGTTGCCGCCCATTTAGAGAGTGAGATTCTTATTGTAGACGAAGTTTTAGCCGTTGGTGATGCCGAATTTCAGAAAAAATGTCTGGGTAAAATGGGCGATATTTCTAAAGGAGAAGGACGGACGGTTTTGTTTGTGAGTCATAATATGTCGGCTGTTAAGAGTTTGTGTAGCAGAGGAATTGTTTTGGAGAATGGCAAATTAGTTTTGAACTCTGACGCAAATAATGCAATTGAAAGCTATTTAAGAAACAACAGTAGTCAAGCATCTAAAGAATGGAAAAATAACTTTCCTCAATCAGAAAATTTTAAATTACTAGCAGTTAAAGTTTTAAATGATAAAAACGAAATAAGTTTAAATCATTTTATATCGAAGGAAATAGAGATTGAATTCACTTATGAGGTTTTAAAGGATAATCAAAATTATACACACGGTTTTAATTTATATAATGCTCATAACATACATATATTAAGTTCTCATGATATAGATTCTAATACTTTAAAAACTAATGTGTCAAAAGGAATTTATAAAAAAACTGTTGTTATCCCGGGTAATTTTTTAGCTGATGGTAGTTATTTGTGTAGTTTTGCATTAATGAAATATAATCCATTTATTGCTGAAATTAATGTGAATGAGATTGTTGGATTTAATGTTATTGATGAAATAACAAATTTGGATTTAAGAGGAAGTTATACTGATAAAATACCTGGTGTAACACGACCAAAATTAAAGTGGTTTTAGTATGAAAAAAAAATGGAGTGGAGAACGATTAGAAACATTTATTTATTCTCGTGATACAATAGAACATTTACACAGATATGCAATTACCTTCGAATTTATTAAAGGTAAAAATGTTCTGGATATAGCAAGTGGAGAAGGATACGGTAGTCATTTAATGTCCAGGTTTGCAATGAATGTTACCGGAGTTGATATTGATTATGAATCTGTTGAGTTGGCGAATAAAAAGTATAAGGCCAATAACATAAACTATAAACAAGGAAGTGCTACTCAAATTCCATTTGATGATAATACATTTGATGTCGTTGTTAGTTTTGAAACTATCGAACATATTGTTGAACATAATCAGATGATTATTGAAATAAAACGAGTACTTAAAAAAGACGGAGTTTTAATAATTTCTACTCCAGATAAAATGTATTATTCTGATGTAAGAAACTTTAACAATCACTTTCACGTTAAAGAGTTATATAGAGAAGAATTCAAAGATTTAATAAGTACACAATTTGATTATTGCGCTTTATATGATCAATTATATTTAAATGGTATTTCAATAATTTGTAATGAAAAGGCTAATATCAATAACCACGAAATGGTATTTACAGGAGATTATAATAAAATCGAAAATACAGTATTACATCCATTATATTTAATTGCAATTGCAGGAGTTTCTAAAGTTAAGGTAGTTGAAACATCTTTTTTTGATGGCAGCAATATAATTGTAAAAGAAGCCTTCACAGAATTTCAAAAAAGTAATGTTTATAAAGTTGGAAATTTTATTTTAAAACCTATAAAAATTTTAAAGGGTATTTTCAAATAATGTTAGCAATCATAATTCCTTACTTTAAACTTACTTTTTTCGAAGCTACTATGCAATCATTAGCAAATCAGACGGACAAAAGATTTAAAGTTTATATTGGTGATGATAATAGTCCAGAAAACCCAACTTTACTGCTTCAAAATTTTAAAGAAAAGTTTCACTTTGAGTATACCAAATTTGAAAATAATTTGGGAGGAATATCGTTAACAAAACAATGGGATAGATGTATTGAGCTTTGTGGAAATGAACAATGGATTATGATCTTAGGTGATGATGACGTTCTGTCTGATTCTGTTGTAGAAAATTGGTATAAAAATTATGCTGAATTCAATTCAAAAACCAATATTGTTCGTTTTGCGAGTATACTAGTGGATGAAAGTTCAAATCCAACTTCCTCAAAATATAGTCATCCAAAATGGGAAATGGCCACAGATTCATTTTACAGGAAATTTTTAGGAGATTCTCGTAGTTCACTGTCAGAACATATATTCTTGAAAGAGGCTTACGAAAGAAATGGATTTTACAATTATCAGTTGGCATGGAATAGTGACGATCGAGCTTGGTTAGAATTTTCGGAGGACAAGCCAATCTTTACAATTAATGAGAGTATCGTATATATAAGAATTTCGAAAATAAATATTAGTGGAAAAGCTGATAATTATTTAATAAAAAATAAATCGTTATTAGAATGTTACAAATTTTTAATTTCAAAAAAACTCTCTCACTATTCTCCGCAACAACGAACTAATATTTTAAGAAATTACGGAATAAATATAAAGA
>NZ_DQDX01000161.1 GCF_003525665.1 Flavobacterium sp. | reverse complement strand
ATCTAAAGACAAAATCAAGACTAACATTCCGCAAAAAGTTCCCAAAACAGTTCCTAAGACGTAGAAATATTTTCTTGATTTAGAAATTTCGATATAATTCCCATTCAACAAATAAAGATTCCAACTGGTCCAAAACGGAATTTGAATAAAGTTCAAACAGCTTAAAATCAATCCAACAACGAATGGAGAATAATCTACGTATTTTTCTAAAACCGATTGATTTTCTGCTTCTTTTGATGCGCTAGAATAAAAAATATAAGCCAATAGAAACATGAAAATAATTGAAAATGCTTCAATAAACTTAATCAGTTTTTTATTCCCAATTAATTGATTTGCAAAAAGTAACGTGAAATAAATTACTAAAAACTCAATTGAAATTACACCAAACAAATAGAAAACAGTTTCTTCTATTCCAAATTTTTTATAAACTTCATATCCCACAACATTTAAATATCCTAAAGGAATAGATCCAATAAAACTGATTAAAAATCCGACGAATATGTTTTTGAGTTTTTGCATTAAATTTTACACGAATTGCACCAATTAAAAGTAATTCTTTAAAAATTCACAATCTTACTACTTTGTTCCAAATGCAATTTATATTCTTTCATTCCCTCTTTGTGAGCAAGATAAGGAAATCCTTTTTTATGATTTTCTACACTAATTTTGTACATATAAGTGATGTGTCGCGCCAATTCTTTCCAAGCAAAAAAGATAGAATGTTTCGGATCATAAATATGTGTTGGTTCACTTGCAGCGCCGTTTATTTCAACAATTGCAAAGTTTTTTCCGTTTTCCAAATCGGCCCAATTATCATACATAACATCCAATCTTCCGAAGTAGAATTCTGGAATTTCTTGACACAAATCATCTATTACTTTGGTCAATTTATCCGAAATTAAATTACTTGAATCGATGAATTTTGCACCACGAGCGTGATTTCCATAAGGAACTAAATTTCGTTTTTCGCCTTTCATCAAAATATCTTTTAATTGATCACCGTATTCTTGTTTTAATATCTTTAATTGCAAAGCATATCTCGGATTTCTTACAATCAAATCTTCAACGCTAGAAATTCCGTCACCTTCAACAATTAAAAATTCTTTAGAAACAATTCCGGTAATTTTTCCTTTTTTTTCGCTTGGAAATCGAACATAGAAAATACCTACTTCATTGGGAAACGGAATTAAATCTTGGACTAAATAATCAAAATTGGCTTTTTCGTGATAGACTTTCAAATCTTCAATAGCATCTATTTTTTTTACAGCCGAACCACGCAATCCAATATCTGGCTTAGCAATAAATGGAAGTTTTATTTGTGACTTTTCAATTTCGGAAAGAACATTTTCGAAGTTGCTTTTTTCCAGAACTAAATTCGTTTTAGGATAATATTTTTGAGGAATAATATCATAAATTTCTTTTTTACTTTCGGCCATAAATCCGCCATTTTTTATAGTTGGATTGCTGGCGTTAAAAAAGAAAATCGAACGCGATTTTAGAGCATAAAATGCCCATAAAAAATAAATAGGAATATAGACAATTTGAAACGGCCAATATTCCCAATTAAAAAGTTTATGAAGAAAAAGTCTCAAATTAGTTTATTAAAATTGAATTAGTAAATTCTTGTTGGTTTTGTAAATCGACATACGAAAGTACAATATTATTTTTTTCTATAACCGATTGCGTAATGCTTAGGGTTTTCATTACATTATTTCTGTTAATTATTAATCCATTTTCCTGATTTTCTCCTTCTGTATAACGATGAAAGTTAAACATTTCTACTTCATCAACTTCTGGCTTCGTATCTAAAAATGTATGGAACCAGTTGGCTCTTTTTTCCCGAATATCTTTTGGATATAAAGTGGATGATGACCAAATATGATTTTGAGAAACATCTAAATTTAAAGTAGTTTTTTCAACTTCATTCCACCGCAATTGATACAATTTCGAATCTTGAAAAAGTACTAAAGTAAACGGTTCAATTGCTGATAAATCAATAGATTTCCATGCTTCAATTGGCGAATTTGAACTAATTAAATCCAACACAATTAAGCCGCGACTTTTTCTATATGAAGGTTTTAATTGGTGTTTTTCATCGGCACCATTTAGCAAAACTATTGTTGTTCCGTTTTGGGCAACTGCATACCAAGTTCCTCCAGCTTTTGGATCTTTTGGGAAATAAATATCTTTATTATTTATAGAATATTTTTGAGGTTCAATTGCGCTTGGACGAGCAATCTTTTCATCACGATTGTGCGTTAGAATTGCTTTTCCGTTAGAAAAAACAAAACTTACTGTGCACATTGTTTTCTGTATTCAATAGTAGAACGAGCAACTCCAAAGTTTGCGTCGATAGTAATGGAATCATTTTGTAAAACAGCCACTTTTATAAGCGCTTGATGATGAATGCAATGCTCTAAATTATACAACAATTCACGATTGTAATTGGTATCAATTAGCAATTCTTCACCGTCAACGATTTGTTGTAATTTCAAAGATTTATTTGGTCTGTCTAATTGATTGATTATTGCAACGATAGTTTGCTTAGCGAAATCAGTATCGGTTTGAATTTGATAATCTCTTTTTCTGTCATCATAATTCACAATTCCACCTTCATATTGGTTTTCAAGACATTGAAACATTTCTATAATGTGACGTGTATGCTCACCGATTGTGGCATTACTTAATCCAAAACATGGACAAGTATAATCATCTTTAGATAATTGAGATAATAAATCACTCAACTCGCTTAATGTTTTTTGAATAGATGGAATCAGCATATTTCTTGAATCTTTTTAAGTATTTACGTTATAGAATACAATTTAGATTAAAATTTAAATTTCAATAAATCTAAAAATCTATCTTTTTGATTGTAAACTAATAGTAAGCAACAAAGAAACGTAATTATTGCCAAAATAAAAAGTGTTATTTCATTGATTTTTATTTCGATGAATACAAATTATATTTTATTAATTTTAAAGTGCTATTTTCATAATTTTTAATGCGAAATTCAAAAACAAAACCCTTTCAGAATAAACTGAAAGGGGTTGAATTTATAATTGTGTAAACTATTATATTATACCAATCCTCTTGAAATTACAATTCTTTGAATCTCAGAAGTTCCTTCATAAATTTGAGTAATTTTAGAGTCACGCATCATTCGTTCTACATGGTATTCGGCAACATAACCGTTTCCACCGTGAATTTGAACGGCTTCATTCGCAACTTCAAGCGCAATTTCTGAAGCATATAATTTCGCCATCGCTCCAGAATGTGCAATGTCTTTACCTTCGTCTTTTTCGCAAGCGGCTTTCATTACTAATAATTTGGCAGCAGTAACTTTCACATACATATCGGCCAATTTAAAAGCAATCGCCTGGTGATTGAAAATTTCTTTTCCAAATGCTTTTCTTTCTTTAGAATATTTTAAAGCAATTTCATAAGCTCCAGTTGCAATTCCTAATGCTTGCGATGCAATTCCGATTCTTCCTCCGTTTAAAACATTCATAGCAAATGAAAAACCAAAACCATCAGCACCAATTCTATTCTCTTTTGGAACTTTCACATCAGTAAACATTAACGAATGCGTATCGCTTCCGCGAATTCCCATTTTTTTCTCTTTCGGACCAATATCAAAACCTGCCCAACCTTTTTCAACGATGAATGCATTGATTCCTTTGTGACCTTTTTCAACATCAGTTTGAGCAATAACTAAATACGTCGATGCTGTAGAACCATTTGTAATCCAGTTTTTTGTTCCGTTTAACAAATAGTGATCTCCTTTGTCAATTGCAGTAGTTTTTTGCGAAGTCGCATCACTTCCAGCTTCTGGCTCGCTCAAACAAAAAGCTCCAATTACTTCACCTTTTGCAAGTGGCACTAAATATTTCATTTTTTGCTCTTCGTTGCAATATTTTTCCATTCCGGCACAAACTAAAGAGTTGTTAACCGACATGATTACTGCTGCAGAAGCATCAACTTTTGCAATTTCAGTCATTGCCAAAACATATGAAATGCTATCTAAACCTGAACCGCCATATTTTGGATCGACCATCATTCCCATAAAACCAAGTTCGCCCATCATTTTGACTTGCTCTGTTGGAAATTTAGAATGTTCGTCTCTTTCAATAACTCCTGGCAACAATTCTGCTTGAGCAAAATCTCTAGCGGCTTGTTGAATCATTAAATGTTCTTCGGTTAGATTAAAATCCATATTTTTGTGAATTATTTGTTCTTAAATTTAGAACACAAAAGTAATTATTAAATATTAAATTTCAAACGATTTCGTAATTTTAGCCAATGTTTAAAGAAACCTACACTGTTATTGGAGTAATGAGCGGCACATCACTTGATGGAATTGACTTGGCACGCATTAATTTCACAATAAAAAACGAAAAATGGTCGTATGAAATCCTTGAATCTGAAACTGTTTCGTATTCAAATGATTGGTTAAACAAATTGAAAGTGGCGGTTGGTTTTTCATCAGAAGAATTAACAAAACTAAACGAAGATTATACTGATTATTTAGGAAATGTAATTAATTCATTTATAGCCAAGTACAAAATTTCTAATCTTGACGCCGTTTGTTCGCACGGACATACCATTTTACATCAACCACAAAACGGATTTACTTTACAAATTGGAAATCTTCCTAAAATTGCTAAAATTATTAATCAAAAAGTAGTTTGCGATTTTAGAGTTCAAGATGTACGACTTGGTGGTCAAGGCGCGCCTTTGGTACCAATTGGAGATCGAATTTTATTTTCTGAATATGATTATTGCTTGAATTTGGGTGGATTTTCTAATGTTTCATTTGAATCAAATAACAAACGAATTGCTTTTGATATTTCTCCGGTAAACACCGTTTTGAATTTTTACGCCAATAAATTAGGACTGGATTATGATGATAAAGGGAAAATTTCTAGTTCTGGAAAAGTAAATTTGGAGTTACTAAACGAATTAAATGCTTTGGATTATTACAAAAAAGCATTTCCAAAATCACTTGGATTTGAATTTGTAAAAGAAATTGTTTTGCCTTTAATAGAAAACTATTCTATTTCAATTGATGACAAAATGCATACGTTTACAGAACATATTGCTTATCAAACTTCGATTGCCCTACCAATAAAATCTGGCAAAATTCTGATAACTGGCGGTGGCGCATACAATGATTTTTTAATTGAACGAATGCAATTTCACTTACCAAATATCGAAATCATAATTCCTGATAATAAAACTTTAGAATTTAAAGAAGCGTTGATTTTTGCGCTTTTAGGCGTTTTGAAATTACGAAATGAAATTAATGTTTTGAGTAGTGTTACTGGAGCAAAAATGGATCATTCTTCAGGCAACATTTATTAAAACATTATCACATTAACAAAAAACAAATATTTTTAAAACATATATTTGCACAACAAACAGACTACACAAACAAAAAAATGAAAGACCTACTTAAAAAATTTGAAAACAAAGAACCTGAAATAATTTTTAACTGGAAAGATACCGAAACCGAAGCTGAAGGTTGGACAGTTATAAACTCACTTCGTGGTGGCGCTGCTGGCGGTGGTACTCGAATGAGAAAAGGATTGGACATGAACGAAGTTTTGTCGTTAGCAAAAACGATGGAAGTAAAATTCTCAGTTTCTGGACCAGCAATTGGTGGAGCAAAATCGGGAATCAATTTCGACCCGAACGATCCAAGAAAAAAAGGCGTTTTACAACGTTGGTATAAAGCCGTTTCTCCGTTATTGAAAAGTTATTATGGAACTGGTGGCGATTTAAATGTAGATGAAATTCATGAAGTGATTCCGTTTACAGAAGAATGTGGTGTTTGGCATCCGCAAGAAGGTGTTTTTAACGGACATTTCAAACCAACAGAAGCCGATAAAATCAACAGAATTGGACAATTACGTCAAGGTGTTGTTAAAGTGATTGAAAACACAAAATTCTCTCCAGACGTTTTAAGAAAATATACTGTTGCCGATATGATTACTGGTTATGGCGTTGCCGAAGCGGTTCGTCATTATTACAATACGTATGGCGGAGATTTTCACGGTAAAAAAGCCATCGTTCAAGGATTTGGAAATGTGGGTTCAGCAGCTGCTTTTTATCTTGCAGAAATGGGTGTGAAAGTAATTGGAATTATCGATCGTGATGGCGGAATTATCAATGAAAACGGATTCTCATTTGAAGAAATCAGAAGATTATTTTTGAACAAAGACGGAAATAAATTAGTGGCTGAAAACATGATACCTTTTGACGAAATCAATAAAAAGATTTGGACAATTGGTGCTGAAATTTTTACGCCTTGTGCTGCATCAAGATTGGTTACTAAAGATCAATTGGATAATTTAATTGCATCTGGATTGGAAGTGATTTCTTGTGGCGCGAATGTTCCGTTTGCAGATAAAGAAATTTTCTTCGGACCAATTATGGAAGAAACTGATAGTAAAGTGAGTTTGATTCCAGATTTTATTTCCAATTGTGGAATGGCACGAGTTTTTGCTTATTTCATGGAGCAAAAAGTTCAAATGACAGACGAAGCTATTTTCTACGACACATCTGAAATCATTAAAAAAGCGATTGAAAGAGCACACGATTTAAATTCTGACAAGAAAAATATCAGCGCAACAGCATTTGAAATTGCATTAAAACAATTGGTATAACTATTGCTACTACAATTTTTAGTATATTTCAGCGTTAAAAAGCAAATAGAAATGATATGAAAGATTTAAAAAACATGGATAATAGTTTAGATTCTACTGCAGCCGATAAAAGAAAGTCGTTTGTGGCAGCTACTATTATTTACGGCGTTTTACTTTTGATTTTATTTTTTATTCGTTTTTGGCCTCCATCCGATGCCGATTTGCTAGCAATGGCTGGTGGCGGTGGCGGTGGCGGAGTTACTGTAAATTTTGGTGACACCGATTTTGGTTCGGGTGCAGATTATCAAAGTAAAGAGTTAGACGTAAAAGATGTTGTAAAACAAACTGCCGCAGCAGAAACTCCTGAAGAAAATATAATTACAGAAGAAGCTGATGCTGATAAAACGGATGTTGTTATTGCTAAAAAAGAGCCTGTAAAAAACCCGAAACCTGTTTTAAAACCTGAGGTTACTAAACCTGTTGAAGTAAAAAAACCGATTAAAAAAGTAGATTCTGCTTTGGATAACATTTTAAAAGGAAACAAAAAAGGCGGTGATGGAAATAGCGGAACTTCGGGAAATCAAGGTAGAGCTAACGGAGATATAAATTCTACTGGATATTCTGGAACTGGTGGTTCTGGTGGCGGAACTGGTGGCGGAAACGGAACTGGTAATGGCACAGGAACTGGAGCAGGAACAGGTTCTGGAAGTGGCGGAGGAAACGGCAGCGGTAATGGACTTGGCAACGGAAGCGGATATGCATTAACTGGAAGAAGTGCGTTGAACAAACCAAAACCAGTCTATAATTGTAATGAAGAAGGCGTTGTTGTGGTACAAATTACGGTTGATAAAAACGGAAATGTAATTAGTGCAAGTCCTGGAGCTAGAGGAACAACCAATTCTGCTGCATGTTTAGCTAGTCAAGCGAGAATTGCTGCAATGAATACAAAATGGAGTGCAAGCCCAAATGGAACTGAAAAACAAGTGGGAACTATTCGATATAATTTTAGTTTGAAGGATTAACAAAAATTCAATACATAAATTATCTAGCCCTGATTGCAGAGAAAATAAAAAATGTCCCGATTGTTTCGGGACATTTTTTATTGTAACGGAAAGCAGGAAAATGGATTACTGATAATGCCCGATCCCGACGCTTCGGGAATTCGCTCCTTATTTTTAAAATCTATTTAGAATTGCTTGTTGCTATTACGAACTTTAATTTGTTCTTTACTCCTATTTGCAGCACATCTACTAAATCTTGCACTTGTAGGTTGAATGGAATTCGGATTACTACCGTTTGGTCTTTAGCATCGCCCATTTGAGCTAACAAAGTTGATTCTAATTGATCGAAAGCTACTTCTTGTTTGTCAAGATAAAATCGCTTGTCTTCGGTAACCGACAAACTAATGAGCTGTTTGTTGGTTTTTTCGCTAGTTTTTGACTTTGGAAGTGTCATTTTTATAACGTTCGGATTGGCTAATGTTGATATAATCAAGAAAAACAAAAGCAAGAAGAACATAATGTCACTCAAAGACGAAGTTGCTACTTCTGCGTGAAATCTTTTATTTCGTTTTACCATTTGGGCGTTGAATTATATTAACAAAATCTAAAACTTGTTTTTGGATACCTAACGCAAAACTGTCGATTCTTCCGTTGAATAAGTGGTAAGCTGCGTAGGCGATAATACCAACTACTAATCCGGCACCAGAACTAATCATTTTTTCATACAAACCTCCAGAGATATTACCAATACTGATGTCTTCGGTTTGCGAAATGCTGTAGAAAATTTTGATAACTCCAGAAATGGTTCCGATGAAACCTAAAGTTGGAGCAATACCAGCGATTAGTCCTAATTGACCAAGTTTCTTTTCCATTTCACCAACTTCAATGTTGGCTGCACGTTCCATATTCGATTCAATTTCTGCAATTGGTCTTCCTATTGTTAGGATTCCTTCACGTAAAACATATCCTGAAGCTGTAGAATTTCTTTCGGCTGTAGAGACGGCCATGTCAATATTTCCAGCATTCAAATTATCGCGAATGTCACGAATTAAATTAGGATCGATAACGGCTCGTTTACTGATATATAGGTAACGTTCAATGATTATATAAAAAGTATAAAAAAGTAAAATTGCAATTGGAATAAGAAAAAAACCTCCTTTTAAAATAAACTCTAAAACCGAAATTTCCTTTGTAGCTACCGTACCTTCTATAACAGCTCCTGCAGCTTGAGCGAGTGTATCGTTTTGAACTTGAAGAAAAAAGTTAATCATATAAATTGTATTTTTGTATTAGTTAAAGAAATAATCTCAAATTTGCACTAAAGATAAATTCTAATACAATATTAAACTACAAAATTGAGATATTATTTTGTTTTAGGATTTTTTTATTAAAAAAGTAATGAACTATCAAGAAACAACTAATTGGCTTTTTAATCAGTTACCGATGTATCAATTGCAAGGAGCGACTGCTTACAAAAAAGATTTAACCAACACACTTTTACTCGCCGAGCATTTAAATCATCCTGAAAAAAAGTTAAAATGCATTCATATTGCAGGAACAAACGGAAAAGGATCGACCTCACATCTGCTAGCATCCGTTTTTCAAGAAGCTGGATACAAGGTTGGACTTTACACCTCGCCACATTTAAAAGACTTTAGAGAGCGAATTAAAATCAACAACGAAGAAATATCAGAAGAGTTTGTTTGTGAATTTGTAGCGAATAACAAATCGTTTTTTGAAGCCAATGATTTAAGTTTTTTCGAAATGACTGTAGGACTAGCATTCGAATATTTTGTAAAAGAAAAAACAGATATAAATATTATCGAAGTTGGAATGGGCGGAAGATTAGATTCCACAAATATTATTACACCTTTAGTTTCTGTTATAACAAATATAGGGTTCGATCACACACAATTTTTAGGAAACACTCTTGAAAGCATTGCTTTTGAAAAAGCAGGAATCATAAAAAACAATATTCCAGTTGTCGTTGGAGAATTTACCTCAGAAACTAAAAAGGTATTTTTGGAAAAAACAAAAGAAACGAATTCCGATATATATTTCGCTTCTGATCTAATTACTGAAACTTATAAATCTGCTCTGCTTGGAGATTATCAAGTTCACAATAAAAAAACAGTACAACAAACAATTAAAGTTATACAAACTCAGAAGAAATTTAAAATTTCAGAAGAAAATATAAAAAATGGATTTTTGAATGTTGTAAAGAACACTGGTTTACTTGGCAGATGGCAACAATTAAATGCTAGCCCAAAAGTAATTTGCGACACTGCTCATAACTCACATGGTTTAAAAATTGTACTAAATCAAATTCAAAATGAGAAATTTGATGAATTACATATCGTTTTAGGAGTAGTAAATGACAAAGATTTGAATGATATTCTACCATTATTTCCAAAAAAAGCAAAATATTACTTCTGCAAACCAAATATTTCTCGCGGTTTAAATGCAAAAATTTTAGAAGAAAATGCAAAAAAGCACAACCTTAAAGGCAAAGTATATAATTCTGTTTCAAATGCTTATGCAAATGCTATAAAAAACTCCAATACAAATGACTTCATTTACATAGGCGGAAGTACTTTTGTTGTTGCAGAAGTTTTATAAAAAATATTTGCAGAATTAAAAATAAGCGCTATATTTGCACCCTGATTAATGAGAAAATCATTAATGATAAAAGGGCGATTAGCTCAGCTGGTTCAGAGCACCTCGTTTACACCGAGGGGGTCGGGGGTTCGAACCCCTCATCGCCCACCACTTTTATCAAAACACATACTGATAATTAATACCATTATCGGGCGATTAGCTCAGCTGGTTCAGAGCACCTCGTTTACACCGAGGGGGTCGGGGGTTCGAACCCCTCATCGCCCAC
>NZ_DQDX01000180.1:44893-45051 GCF_003525665.1 Flavobacterium sp. | reverse complement strand
TTGATTTACAATGACCATTTCAGAAGAGAATTATATTAAAGTTATTTATCATTTATCGTTGGTTTCTCCAAAAGGCGTAAACACAAATGCAATCGCTGGAATGTTGGACACCAAAGCTTCTTCAGTGACCGATATGCTAAAAAAATTATCTGATAAAG
>NZ_DQDX01000180.1:32262-44789 GCF_003525665.1 Flavobacterium sp. | reverse complement strand
CTAAAAAAATTATCTGATAAAGAGTTGGTTTCGTATCAAAAATACCAAGGTGTAACGTTGACTGAAAGCGGATTTCTATCGGCTAAAATGATTGTAAGAAAACACCGATTGTGGGAAGTTTTTTTGGTAGAGAAATTAAGTTTTTCTTGGGATGAAGTTCATGAAATTGCAGAAGAATTAGAACATATAAAATCGGAAGCACTCATCAATAAACTGGATGAGTTTTTAGAATTTCCAGATTTTGATCCGCATGGAGATCCAATTCCAAATGCAAACGGCGTAATTAAAAAGGTAAATAAGTTGCTGTTATCAGAAGCAGTATTGAATACAGAATATAAATGTGTAGGAGTAAAAGATTCTTCATCTGATTTTTTAAAGTATTTAGACAAACAAAAAATTGCTTTGGGTTCTAAAATAAAAGTAAAAGAAAAAGAAAGTTTTGACGACACATTACTGGTAGAAATTGATTCGAGAGAATTAACTTTATCCAATAAAATTGCTAATAATTTATACGTAAAATAATATGTTTGAATCCGTTTTAGATTATTTCGAAAGTATAGATCCAATTTTGGCTGCATTGTATGCTACCTTATTTACTTGGTTTCTAACAGCGTTTGGTGCATCGTTTGTGTTCTTTTTTAAGAATATGAATCGTGTTGTGCTCGACGGAATGCTTGGTTTTACCGGAGGCGTTATGGTTGCCGCAAGTTTTTGGAGTTTATTAGCGCCAGCTATTGAAATGAGTAAAGGTGAAGGTTTTATCAAAGTTATTCCGGCAGCAGTTGGATTTGCTTTGGGAGCACTTTTTATATTTGGTTTGGATAAAGTGTTACCGCATTTGCACATTAATTTTAAAGAAACCGAAGGTGTAAAATCGCCTTGGCAACGAACTACTTTATTGGTTCTAGCAATCACTTTACATAACATTCCCGAAGGTTTGGCGGTTGGAGTTTTGTTTGGCGGAGTTGCAGCAGGAATTCCCGAAGCATCAATTGCTGGCGCTGTGACCTTGGCAATCGGAATTGGAATACAGAATTTCCCAGAAGGAATTGCGGTTTCAATGCCATTACGTAGAATGGGAATGAGCCGTTGGAAAAGTTTCATGTACGGACAATCATCTGCAATAGTGGAACCGATTGCTGGAGTTTTGGGTGCAGTTGCAGTAACTTTTTTCACACCACTTTTGCCTTACGCTTTAGCATTCGCTGCTGGTGCGATGATATTTGTAGTTGTTGAAGAAGTAATTCCAGAAACACAACAAGATAAGAACACGGATATTGCTACACTTGGTTTTATAGGCGGATTTATTGTGATGATGACGCTTGATGTTGCTTTGGGATAAAAAAATCAGACTATGAAAAAGCTTGTTATTGTATTATTTTTTCTGAATTTCGTTTTTGCTTTTGCTCAAACAGAAGTAAAAATCACACCAAAAAAATGCATCCCGAAAAAAGGATTTCATCTCAAATTGAAAAGTGTTTTCAATGATTCGCGTTGTCCAGAAGGAACAACTTGTATTTGGGCTGGAGAAGTTTCAGTACTTATTGAAGTTTACAACGACAAGGAATTTGTTGAAGAACAAACGCTGACATTCAATTCGAAAAATAGAGAAGAGAATAACTTGTGGTTTGCAAAATATTATTCTAAAAAAATTAAATCGATTGGTGTCAATCCTTATCCTAAAGAAGGTGTTGTTGTAAAAGACAAAAAGAAATACATCAAAATTGTATTTGAAAATTAGTGGCAACCACAATCGTCGCCACAATCTTTTTTAGGTTTCTTTTTACCAATTAATGGTTTTAGCAAAAAGAATACTGCTATTGCAAGTGCTATATATACTAAAACCATTTGTATCATTAGACTGTAGTTTACTTGTTGTTATTAAATTTTAGCTCCTATCGAGATGTAAAAAGTGCGTCCTTCACCAGGTAAGATTCCTGGTCCAGGATATCCACCAGCTCTTCGTGTAGCATAATTTTTATCAAATAGATTATTAATTCCACCTCGAATATTGTAATTCTTCAAAAATTTATATTCTGTAGACAAATCGAAAACATTGTAATTATCTAACAATCCAGTTAAACCATTTGCAGATGGAGCCGAAGTGTTGTTGGCATCTGTAAAAATTTTACCTGACATTTTATATTGTGCCGTCGCTGAAATGTTGTTGTTACTCCATGAAATTCCGAAATTATGAATGTATCTTGGTGCATTTTCTACTCGATTACCATTTAAATTAGTTTCGGTGATAGTTATATTTGGAGCTGTTCCAGAAGCAGTAGATACAGCAAAATCAGTGTAGCGACTGTCGATAAAACTTACTGTTGCAAAAATATCGAGATTACCATATGGCATATCTACATCAAACAATTTTGTTACATTTAAATTTACAAATCCTTCAATACCTTTATTTACTGTTTCACCTAAATTAGTTCGGTAAATAAATGTTCCTTGATTTGGGTCGTTATTGATAAATTGTCTAACACCACCAATTCGGTTATTATAACTCAAATAGAACAAACTAAAATCAAAGTTTAAGAATTTTTTATAAGTTCCTCTAAATCCTAAGTCGGCATTGAATCCGCTTGCATCTTTTAAATTTGGATCAATTACATCTGTTACTGCTGGTGGAGTTAAATCTGAAAATAAAACTGGTCTGTAGGCTTGTGTAATATTTGCATAGATATTGGTTGATAGTAACTTATATTCAACACCAAGTCCGAATAATGGTTTGCTTCGAGAAATTGTTTTATCAGGAAAAGCTATAGGATTTCCGTTGCTAATGCCAAATCTTCCTTCTCCAGTATTTTTGATGTATTCATATCGAATACCTGGCGTAACGCTAAGTTTTTCAGTAACTTTAAATTGATTTTCCGCAAATAGAGCTACATTTTCTGTGCTAAAATTAATGTCGCGTACGTATTGTCCATCAATAGATAAATCAAAATCGGAACCAGTTGTTCCTCGTCCTTCTTGTAAACGCTGTGTTTTTGCTCTATAAATACGTGCTCCAAACGCAAGGTTGTTGTTGATTTTGCCTAATTTGTATTTGTAAATATTTCTATTTTCAACGCCAAAATTTTTATAGTAATCTCTATCAACACGTCTGTTGGCGTAATCATTTGTTGAAGGATTAATGGCATCTGCGGTATTTGGAGTTGCAGTAAATCCAACGCTATTTCGTTCACCAATTAATCCGAATAGTTTAGTATTTGAAGTAAAGTTGTCATTTATTTCGGTGTCAAAATTTACCGAAAATACATTCCAAGGTGTTCCAAACCAGTTTCGTTCTCTCAAAGATTGTCTTGGATTTGCGTTAAATTGCTCATCTGTTAAACCTCCAGCTTGTTGCATTTTATAATCCATATTGGTGTATTCTGCCGATAGTTTTGTCTTTTCGGTAAAACGATATTCTATGAAAGCATGCGTGTTGCGTACCGTGTATTCTGAATTTTCCCTCCAACCATCGCCGCTTCTTGAATGATTGTACAAATAGTAAGAGAATTTATTTAATTTACCACCAATTGCATTGTAACTACTCATTAATCCGTAGCTTCCAGTAGTATTTTGAGTTTCGAATGAAAATTTCTTTTTTGTCTCTCTTTTTAATTGATAGTTTAGCATACCACCAAATTGAGGTCCGAATTGTAATGAAGATCCGCCACGAATAAGTTCTAAAGTTTCGACCGCTTCTAATGGTGGATTGTAATAAGCTTCTGGATATCCAAAAACGTCTGATGAAATGTCATAACCGTTTTGTCTTGTATTTAATTCCCAACTTCTGTTCGGGCTTAATCCTCTAACGCCAACATTTATTTGAATTCCCGAACCTTCGTTTTCCCAAATCGTTACACCAGGAACTCTCGAAAATATTTCTCTTGCATTATTTGTAGTAAAATTTCCGTTGATGTTGGATAGTTTTAAAACTTCATTTTTTTTCCCAGAAAACAGAACGTTATCTTTAACTTCTGGCATACGCTCTGGGCTTTGCTTTTTAGCGATTATAACTACAGGATTCAGTCTTCTAACTGTGTCATTTATAGCCAAATCATCTTCTTGGGCATTAACTGAGAAAGAAAAAAGTATAGAAATTGATATTAAAAAGTTCTTCATTTTTATTTAGATTAAATCTACGGTACAAAATTACCAAATGGAATTTATTTAGACAAATTAAAAATAAGAATATGGACGAAAAGATTTTCTTATCATTAATTTTCAAGCATATACGAGAAAACTTTAACTAATGTTTTATTATTTTAAAATTTGATAAGCGGACAAAGCAACAAGGTAGGCAAATCCACTCATGAAGATTAGTTGAATTATTGGCCATTTCCAAGAATTGGTTTCCTTTTTTACAATTGCCAATGTAGAGATACATTGCATTGCAAAAGCATAAAATAACAGTAACGAAACTCCTGTTGCAAAATTAAAAATCTTGGTACCGTCGGGTTTTATTTCGGCGGCCATTTTGTTTTTAATCGTTGTTTCATCATCGCTGTTTCCAACGGAGTAAATAGTTGCTAATGTTCCCACAAAAACTTCTCTTGCAGCAAATGAAGTTACTACGGCTATTCCAATTTTCCAATCGTAACCCAATGGTTTTATAACAGGTTCGATGCTTCTTCCAATAATTCCGATATAAGAATTTTCAAGTTTATAAGCCGCAACATTGTCTTCAATAACCGATGGATTTATTTTCGATTTGCTCGCATAAACTTCATTTTCAACGATTTGTTGTGCATTTCCAAACGTATCTTTTGGTCCATGAGAACCTAAAAACCATAGTATTACAGAAATTGCTAAAATGATTTTACCAGCACCAAAAACAAATGCTTTCGTTTTTTCAAGAACATTAATTCCAACATTTTTAAACAACGGAATTTTATAACTTGGCATTTCAACTACAAAGTAGGATTTGCTCTTAAATTGTAAAACTTTATTCAAAATTATAGCCGAAACAATCGCCATAAAAAATCCTAAAAGATATAAAACCATCAAGGTCAATCCTTGTAAAGAGAAGAATCCGATGATTTTTTTATCCGGAATTATTAATGAAATTAGAATTGCATAAACCGGTAATCGTGCCGAGCAAGTTGTAAAAGGAGTAACCAGAATTGTTATTAATCGTTCTTTCCAGTTTTCAATATTACGAGCACTCATAATCGCTGGAATCGCACACGCAGTTCCAGAAATTAATGGAACAACACTTTTGCCTGAAAGTCCGTAACGGCGCATTATTTTATCCATCAAGAAAACCACACGACTCATGTAACCGCTTTCTTCAAGGACAGAAATAAAGAGAAACAAAAACGCAATTTGAGGAACAAAAATCACAATTCCGCCAATTCCCGGAATGATTCCTTCGGCAATTAAATTAGTAAATTCTCCTGCTGGCAAATGCGATTTTGCATACGATGCCAAACTAGTAAAAGTCTCATCAATAAAATCCATCGGATAGCTCGACCAATTAAAAATCGACTGAAAAATAAGCATTAAAATCCCGAAGAAAATTACGTAACCAAAAAATTTGTGGGTTAAAACTCGGTCTAGTTTTGCTCTAATATCGGTAGCTTTAGAAACGTCAATTATCTGGCCAACTTTTAATGTGTCGTTTATGAACTGGTATCGTTTTATAGTTTCCTTTTGTTGTAAACGTTTTAATTCGGTTTTAGATTTTGTGAAATTACTTTGTATTTCATTTCTATCCAAGTTCAAGAAATTCACATCTTGAGTTATTACCAACCACAATTTGTATAACAATTGATTTGGGAATGCTCGTCTTAATTTATCAAAATATTCAACATCAATAACCGACGCATTCAAGCAAGGTTCGGTAGAAAGCGATTCGTAATTTAAAATCAAATTTTTAATCGAATCTATACCAATATTTTTTCGTGAACTTACTAAAGCAATTTTGGTTTTCAGTTCTTTTTCTAGAAACGGAATGTCTAAATCAATTCCTTTTTTAGCCATTCGATCACTCATATTGATGACCAAAACTGTTGGAATTTCTAAATCTTTTATTTGGGTAAAAAGCAGTAAATTACGTTTCAAATTTTCAACTTCGGTCACCACAACAGCAACATCAGGAAAATACTCATCGTTTTTATTCATCAACAATTCAATCACTACATTTTCGTCAATCGAACTCGCATTTAAGCTGTAAGTTCCAGGTAAATCTAGAATTGTTGCTTTTACATTTTCAGATAATTTACAAGAACCAATTTTCTTTTCAACGGTAATTCCAGGATAATTTCCCACTTGTTGACGCAAACCAGTAAGCTGGTTAAAAACCGAAGTTTTACCAGTGTTAGGATTTCCAATTAACGCAACTTTTATAGTTTTATGAGTCATTAATTTGTATTATTTTCCAGTGTAATTTCAATTTCTTTCGCCGTTTCTAGTCGGATAGCAACATGCGAATCATTAAAAATAAAATACAGCGGATCGCCAAAAGGCGCAATTTGAACCAACTCTACCACATTGCCAGGCAAGCAACCCATTTCCAATAATTTCAACGGAATCTCGTCAATGTTTACATCGGCGATAATTCCTTTTTGACCTTTTTTAAGTTGGGCGAGTGTTAGTTTCAAGAGCTTATTTAGATTGAATTAAAATACAAAAGTAACTATTTACAATCTAAAAACTATGATATTTATCAATTTTAAGTTTTTTTTAGAAGCGAATTCCCGAAGCTTCGGGATTGCGAATTATTTGCAATCCATTTTCCTGCTGCCTTTCCAAAGTCCCGATAAAAATCGGGAGCTTTTCCCTTGCATCAGTCCCGAAACTTCGGGATAGTTAGCAATTGTTTTTTGTATTATTTATCGTTTTCACTCAACCATAAAATGTCTTCAAGCAATTGTTTCACGTTTTTTATTCCGGGTTCAGTAGGTTGATCAAGGTTTGTTCCGTCATAAAATCCGCGAACACGCTTTTTAGAATCTACCAAAACAAAGTTTTCAGTATGAACCATATCATACATTTCTTCTGGTTTTCCAGTTTTTACAGCTAAATACGATTTTCTAGCAATGTAATAAATATCCTTTTTATCACCAGTAACTAAATTCCATTTTGCATCAAGAACACCTTTTTCTAAAGCATATTTCTTTAAAACTGGCACACTATCAATATCTGGTGTAACCGAATGTGAAAGCAACATCACTTTAGGATTATTCTTAATTTGATTTTGCAACCACACCATATTATCAGTCATTTTCGGACAAATAGTTGGGCACGTTGTAAAGAAAAAATCGGCTACATAAATTTTGCCTTCGTAGTCTTTTTGAGTAATTACCTTTCCGTTCTGATTGGTAAATTTAAAATCGGCAATTCTATGATTATTAGCAATATATTGCACGGTAGAATCCACCAATTCTGGATTTACATCACTCGGATTATAAATTGGCAGTGATTTACTAGGTTTTAAAACGCTATAAAACAACGAAATAGTTACTATAGAGAAAACAACAAAAAATCCGATTAGAACTTTATATTTTTTAAAAACAGATGTCATTGTATTTTTTTACAAAAGTAATTAATCGTTTAGAAATTATCAATGAACTATTGTTAAAGAGATATTTTATTGTTGTTTTTTTATTTATATTTGGGCAAAATTACACAAAATGAAAAAAATTACAGTTTTTGTTGCGTTATTCAGTTGTTTTGTTGGAAAAGCACAATACAATTCTATAGCGCCATGGAATACAACAAATTCTAATGCAAAATCAGAAAGAGTTTCTATCGACGAAGTTGTAGACTCTTTTAATGAATACTGGAAAAATAGAGATCACTCTAAAAAAGGAAGTGGTTTCAAGCCATTCATGCGATGGGAAAATCATTGGAGAAATAAAACCAATGATCAAGGTTATTTAATCACTCCACAAGAAATGTGGGATGCATTCAATCAAAAAAAATCAGCAAAAGCAAATAAATCAAGTAATCTTTTAATGCTTCCTGCAAGTAATTGGGAACCAGTTGGTCCCTTTACACATTCTAATACAGGTTCTTGGTCTTCTGGACAAGGAAGAGTAAATATTGTTTATGTAGATCCAAACAATCCAAATACTATTTATATTGGTGCGCCAGCTGGAGGAATTTGGAAATCAACAAACGCAGGAACAACGTGGACTCCGTTATCAGATAATTTACCACAAATAGGTGTGTCTGGAATTGCCGTTGATCCTACTAATTCAAATGTAATTTACATAGCAACCGGCGATTGTGATGCATCAGATACTTATTCGATCGGGATTTTAAAATCTACTGATGGTGGTACAACTTGGAATACTACCGGACTTACTTTTACAGGAACAAATAAATTAGCAGGAGATATTTTAATAAATCCAACAAATTCTAATATGCTTTGGGCCGCAACAACCGATGGGATTTACAGAACATTAAATGGTGGAACAACTTGGACATTAGAGCAAACAGGTAATTTCTCTCAAGGAAGAATCAGACTAAAAGCAGGTGATCCAAATACTGTTTACGCAGTAAGCAATAACCGATTTTATAGATCTACAAATGCAGGAGATACTTTTACCGCTGTAATATCAGGATTGCCATTTGCCTCTGGTAGAATGTTAATGGATGTAACAGCAGCCAATCCAAATTATATTTATGTCCTAAGCACAACAACTACTGGTGCTATGCAAGGTGTTTATCGTTCTACAAATGGAGGAACAAACTGGACAAAAACATCGGGTACAAACGATACCTTTAATGGTTCGGGACAATCTGGTTATGATTTAGCTTTTGCAGTTTCTCAAACTAATGCTGAAGAAATTTATACAGGATGTTTAAACGTATGGAAATCACCAGATGGAGGTGTAACTTTTGAACAATTAAACAGTTGGAGTGCACCTACTCAAGCAACATACACTCACGCAGATATTCACTATCTTCAGTTTTTTGGAACAAAATTATATTGTGGTAGTGATGGAGGTGTTTATGTGTCAGAAAATAATGGTGCTTCTTTTACAGATAAAACGGCTGGTGCACAAATTAGTCAATTTTATAAAATAGCGGTTTCTAAACAATCGGCTTCTAAAATGGTTGGCGGACTTCAAGATAACGGTGGTCATGCATACAGCGGAAATCAGTGGAAAAATTATTATGGTGCTGACGGAATGGATACAGCAATTGATCCAACAAACAGTAACCTATATTATGGTTTTATTCAATTTGGAGGTAATTTGTATATCAGTTCTAATTCTGGTAATTCTCTTTCTGCAGGTGTTGGTGCGCCAACGGCAGAAACTGGTACTAATGATGATGGAGGAAACTGGATTACGCCACTTGTAGCTAACAATGCTGGTGAATTATTTGCAGGATATTCTAATTTATACAAACTTGTTGGTGGTGCATGGCAATTGCAAAATGCCGGTTCTCCAACTGGCGGTGGAAACATCGAATTGGTTGCTGTTGATCCTTCTAACGATAACAATATGTATGTGGTTAACGGTTCTAGTTTATACAAAAGTACTGACAAAGGTTTAACTTTTACTCAAGTTTATTCAGCACCAGGAAATATTACTTCAATTGATGTACATTCGTCAAACAGTAGCATTATTTATTTAACAACGCAAGGAACTTCTGGACAAGCTTTAAAATCTATAAATGGCGGAACTTCTTTTACGTCTTTCAGCACAGGTTTACCAGCAATTGGTAAGAATGTAATTGTTCATCAAGGTAGAGACACAAATAATCCATTATATATTGGAACCAGTTTAGGTGTTTATTATACAGATGATACCATGTCGCAGTGGGAACCATTTGACACTAACTTACCAAATGTATCTGTAACCGATTTAGAAATCAACCTTGAAGATGCAAAAATCATTGCAGCTACTTATGGAAGAGGTATTTGGCAGTCAGCTATTCAAATTCAAACACCACCGAATGACATTAAACTTAATGAAATTCAAAACCCATCTGCAGTAAATATTAATTGCGCTAATGCTGTTACACCGCAAGTTTCAGTGAAAAATAATGGTTCGAACACAATTAATTCTGTGAATTTCAATTATACTCTTAACGCTGTTCCTTACACTTTTACTTGGACAGGAACTATTAATGCTGGACTTACACAAATAATTAGTTTGCCTGCATTAACATTACCTAAAGGAATTTACAGCATGAATGTTGTTTCAACAATTTCTGGTGATGCTTATAGCGATAATAATTCGGGATCAACTAATTTTTATTTAAATGATCCAGGAACAGTTAATGTAACCAACACTTTTGAAAGTACTACTGACGAGTTAATTGAGTATAACGAAGCAAGTACAACCGGAATTTGGACAAGAGGAACTAGAGCTACAGGAATTTTAGCAACAGGAACCAATAATGTTTACACTACAAACTTAACTGGTAATTATCCAGATTTAACCAAATCATATCTTGTTTCTCAATGTTACGATTTGTCTTCTTTGTCGGCACCACAAATTAGTTTTAAATTGGCTTATGATTTAGAAAATAATTGGGATTTAACTTATGTAGAATACTCAACAAATTTTGGACAAACTTGGCAAGTTCTGGGAACTCAAGGTCCAAACTGGTACAATAGTAATAGAACTCCAGAATCATCAGGAACAGATTGTTTCAATTGTGTTGGAGCACAATGGACAGGAACTAATGCGGCATTAACAACTTATTTTTACTCTTTAGCAGCATTAAGTACAGAAACTAATGTGATTTTTAGAATCGTATTTCATTCAGACGAAGCCGAAAATAATCTTGGAGTTGTAGTTGATGATTTCTTAATTAGCGGAACATTAGCAAATGAGTCATTTAACTTAAATAACATTCAAATTTATCCAAATCCATCAACTGGAATTTACAATATTTCTGCAGGAAATGCTACAATAGATGAAATTGTAGTTTACGATGTTATGGGTAAAATAATAAATTCTAATAAAAATATTCAAACTAACGGAAGTAATTCAACAATTGATTTAACCTCTATTTCAAGTGGAATTTATTTCGTAAAAATTACTGCTAACGAACAATCAACAGTTAAAAGAATAATAAAAAAATAAATTATGAAATCGAAAATAAGTACTATTTCGCTTTTTGCAACAGTAGCATTTTTTGGAGTTTGCCAAATGAATGCACAACAAAAAAATCCTGGAATTAATCTTGATTTTATGGATAAATCTGTAAAACCTGGAGATGATTTTTTTAGATACGTAAACGGATCTTGGGCAGATAAAACAGAAATACCAAGTGATAGAGTTCGTTGGGGAAGTTTTGATGAATTACGTCAAAATACTGATAGAGATGCACTTGCCATTTTAAAGGAAGCTGCCGCAAATAAAAAACTTGATCCAAGTTCAGATCAAGCAAAAGCTGTTAATGTTTATCAAACGTATATGGATACCATTTCAAGAAACAAACTTGGAATTAATCCTATAAAAGGAACGTTAGCCAAAATCAATGCCATCAAATCAGTTAATGATTTAAATAAGTTAATTACCGAAATGCAACCAGAAGGTGGATTAGGTTTTTACGGAATTGGTGTTGGTCCAGATTCAAAAAACAGTAATAGAAACGTTGTAAACATAGGTCTTGGAGGTTTAGGTTTACCAGACAGAGATTACTATGTATCAGACGAAGCTGATTCTAAAGAGAAAAGAGAAAAATATGTGCAGCATGTTGCAAAAATGTTACAATATTTAGGTGATAAGCCAGAAGTTGCTTTATCAAATGCCAAAAAAGTATTAGCTATTGAAACGGCAATGGCAACACCAAGATTGGATAGAGTAGAACGAAGAGACCGACGTAAAACGTACAATCCAATGTCGGTTGCCGATTTACAAAAGTTAACACCATCGGTAAATTGGAACAATTACATCAAAGGTGTTGGTCTTCCAGCAATTGATTCTGTTATTGTATCACAACCAAAATACATGACGTCATTAGAAACAATTTTTAAAGAAAATAAAGTTGATGAATGGAAAGCGTATTTACGTTGGAGTTTATTAAATAATTCATCTAATGTTTTAACAACAGAAATCGAAAAAGCAAATTGGGATTTTTACAGCAAAACTCTTCAAGGTGCCAAAGCACAACGTCCAAGAGAAGAACGCGCACTTCAAGTGGTAAACGGAACGGTTGGTGAAGCTTTAGGAAAATTATATGTTGAGAAAAAATTCCCTGCAGAAGCTAAAGAAAAAGCCAAAAAAATGATTGATAATGTTTTCTTAGCATTTGAAAATAGAATCAATAATTTACCTTGGATGACACCAGAAACTAGAAAAGGTGCTATCGAAAAACTAAAAAAATCGAAAGTTAAAATTGGTTACCCAGACAAGTGGAAAGATTATTCTAAATTGGTTATAAAAGGTAAAGAAAACGGCGGAAGCTATTATGAAAACATGAAAAATGTTTCTAAATGGGGTTTCCAAGAAAATATCGCCGACTTAAATAAACCTGTAGATAAAACGCGTTGGGGAATGTCGCCACAAACGGTGAACGCTTACTACAATGCATCTTATAACGAAATTGTTTTTCCAGCGGCAATT
>NZ_DQDX01000180.1:31292-32207 GCF_003525665.1 Flavobacterium sp. | reverse complement strand
AATTGTTTTTCCAGCGGCAATTTTGCAACCACCATTTTATGATTATAAAGCCGATGAAGCTGTAAATTATGGCGGAATTGGAGCAGTAATTGGTCATGAAATCTCACACGGATTTGACGATTCGGGTTCAAGATATAATGCCGATGGAAATCTTGTAAACTGGTGGACTGAAGACGATTTAAAACAATTTACAGGTCTTGGCGGAGCACTTGCAGCACAATACAGCGCATTAGAACCAATTCCAGGAACTTTTGTTGATGGTAAATTTACTCTTGGTGAAAACATTGGAGATTTAGGCGGAATAAATGCTGCTTATGATGGATTACAAATACATTTAAAGCAAAATGGAAATCCAGGTTTAATTGACGGTTACACACCAGAACAAAGATTGTTCATTTCTTGGGCAACCATTTGGAGAACCAAAATGAGAGATGAAGCCATCAAGAATTTTGTTAAAACAGATACGCATTCGCCAGGAATGTATCGCGCTTATGTACCATTGCAAAACGTAGATTCGTTCTACAAAGCATTCGATATTAAAGAGACAGATAAGTTGTATGTAAAACCAGAAAACAGAGTTAAAATCTGGTAAGAAATTATAAAAAATTCCAAGAGGTGCATTATGTTGCACCTCTTTTTATTTAAATTTAAAATATATGAAGAAACTATTTTTATTGATTTTATTGTCAAGTTTTGTTGGGATTTCTCAAGAAAAAATGGAACTCATTTATAAAGTAACAAGCACTGGATCGATGTATGATCCAACAGATGAAAACGCAAAACCAATCCAAGAGTACATTCTCAAAATGGAAGCTCAATTGGATGATTTAACTTATTCATTAAGGTTAAAAGGAAATGAATCACTATGGTTTTTACATGATAAAGAATCTTATTCCAATGCACACATGGGAAAAG
>NZ_DQDX01000180.1:22509-31211 GCF_003525665.1 Flavobacterium sp. | reverse complement strand
CCCAATGCACACATGGGAAAAGCTTTTGGCGGTGATCACAGTTATTTTTTTGATAATTTATCTAAAAATTATATCGAGGAAAGACTTTTTTTAGATAATTATTTCATTTTAAATACTAAACAAAAAGACTTTAAATGGGAATTATTTAATGAAACGAAAGAAATACTGGGCTACAAATGTTATAAAGCAGTTTCTCAAGAGGTCAAATTAATTAATGGAAAAGACAAAACATTTTATACAATTGCATGGTATGCGCCAGAATTAAAATATCAAGTCGGTCCACAAGATTTTGGTGGATTGGATGGATTAATTTTAGAATTAACAGATAAAAAAAGAAAGTACTATTGTACTGAAATTCTTTCTTCAGAGAAAACACCAATGTTTATTTTGGAAAAACCAACAAGAGGCAAAGTTGTAACAGAGGAGGAATTTTTATCTGAAATGGATAGACTTGCCGAGGAAAGAGGATTCCCTACCTCTAAATAATATTTTATTCTGTTAATCTTTAGTTGGATTATATAGTTAATAGCGATTTATTTCAAATTTATAATTTAAAATTGATTCCACTTTATCACTCAAAATCGTCTTGCCAATAGAAGGTTTACTTTCTTCAAATTCTGGCAAAGGTAAATCTAGTTCAATTGCTTTTTGAATATAATATTCTTTTCGAGTTGGATGAAATGGCGCAACTGCATTAAAGACTTCATTCGAATCCCAATTGTCAGACTGAGCTTGTCGAAGTCCTTTTTTAATTATTTCTTCAATAATTCCAATGCAATCTATTTGATGAATTAAATTTATTGGACCTTCCGGATTTTCGATGTTTTTTCTTCCAGCTAAAAATTTTATCGGATGTCTATCATCGCCAATCAATCCTCCAAAACGAACAATTGTTGTTTGGAAATTGTCGTTGCTTTGCAGTAGTTGTTCTGATTCAAGTAATTGTTTTCCGCTTTCTGTATCAGGATTTGGAATTGTTTCTTCTGTAATTATCGAATTGTCATCTGAATAAACCGATGTTGAACTCACAAAAATTACTTTTTCAACCAATGATTTTTCTATATGTGGGATTATTTTTTGAATTTTAGCAACGAAATTTTCTGAAGAATCACCTCGTAATTTTGGAGGAATATCTATAATTAGAACATCTGAATTTTGGAGAAAGTTTTCTATAGAAATTTTAGTTTCATCAGACACTTCGACTGCGCTCAGTGAGACAAGAAACGGATGTATTCCAGCATTTTCTAAAACAGCAATTTTCTCCACAGAAGTTGTAGAACCATTTACAGAAAACCCTTTTTCTATCAATGATTTTGCTAATGGTAATCCCAACCAACCACAACCTAAAATACTAATTTGTTTCATGTATGCTGAACTTGTTTCAGCATCTCAATTTGCTGAATTATTTTATAAAATTGTTATTCTATGGCGGATTGTTTTAAAGTATCAACCGCAATATTTCGATAAACACGTTTAGGCAAAGGTTTAGGATTGTCTTCTAAAATCGGACTCGCTTTCACTTTTCCTTTCACAATTACAGCATCCGTTAATACAAATGGAGTTGGTATCATCCAATTGCGTCTTTTTGCCATGCTAAATGATGGATTGGTCATCAAATCGAAAGAACTTTCTACAAAATTCATGTCCAATTTATCACTATTTGAAATCGAAAATTCTAATTCCAAAGGTAAATTATCTACCACGTAATAACTCAAAATCTTATTGCTTATTTTGCCCGAAATTTTACTTTCTAAGTCAATCGATTTTACTCCATTCGCTTTCAGATTGTTGATTTTTGTATTGGAGAAGATATCATATCGGTTTACTGTTCTATTTGGCAAAAGCTTAATTTTTAAATAACGTTTCGTTCCAATTACAGAATCTCTCAGGAATTCAATCGTTGGTTTTGCAATATTTTTCAGCGGTGCATCACTCATAAAAGTAAATTCTGAACCGTATTTGCTATACAATTTATTAGTATTTAATGATTTGGCATCTTTCGGATTTTCACCCAAATAGCCTTTGGTCCATTCATCTAAATTGGTGTCGTAAGTTGCCCAATTCGCTTTGTTTGAATCAGCATTTAAAACATAAACCAAACTATTAGGCTTTGCTTTTCCATAAACATAACCACTCGATTGATGTGCTTTTATAAAGAAACCTAATGCTAGTAAAACGAATAAAGTTGCCCAAAGTTTCTTTTGTGTAAACGAACCAAAAATTGGCAACAATAAAACAAAACTCAAAACCGTTAAAACCGAACTTCCAACCAATATTTTCAATCCCAAACCAATAGGAAACATTTGAATAAATGGTGCAAGAATGACTAAAGTTGGAAGTGCCAAAATCAGATTTAAAACCGAATTTGTTTTTTGAGTAACTACATAATAACCCAACATAAATGTGCTAGAAATTACCGGAATAATTAAAAATCCTGCGCCTTGAAGTTTTAAGAAGATTCCAATATTTAATAATAACCAAATAAATAATGGAGCAATCATCTGATTCATTTCCAAATATTTTTTAGCCGTTTTTCCATAAAATAAAAAGCAAAATGCCAACGTCAAACAAACAAATCCATAAATGTAATCGTGACCATTATAAGTAAATCCGTGGAGAATGTCATTGTATTGTGGATAAATGGCAAGCAACGTTTTCCATCCCAAAAAAGTAATTCCACCACCAATAATTAACGAACCTAATAGCGGAACAAATCCTTTTATAATCTCGTCTAAACGTAAAAGTTGTTTTCCTAAACCTATAAAAATGAAGATTAAAAACAGTCCAAAAGCAATAATCAGCATCGGCAAAATCCATTCAAAAGGATAACTCACAAATGTAAATGGGATCGAAAAATAAACTTTATCGTTTTTAGAATTTAAGTTGGTCAAATCAGTATTAGAAAAATGTTTCAACAACGGAAACAAATACGTTCCTTGATGCGCCAAGGTTTTTGGATCTAAATGTTCGTATTTATCTTGTGAAGTATGATAATCAAAATGGTCGTCAATAAACGCAAAATTAAATCCTTGAATTTTACCACTTTCTCTAAAAACAGTCAAATCGGTATCATTGGGCAACATTTTATAAATGCTATACATCAACGAATTCGAAACCGGATAGCGCAATTTTCCATCAGAAAAACCATTAACCATTTTTGCATTTCCTTCGTTGGTTTCCATCAGCATATAACTTGGTCCGCCACTTCCACGAGCTTCAAAATTTAATACTAAACCTACTTCTTTTGCCCATTGGTGTTGCGTTACAAAAAGCGCTGCGCCATTCAATCCCAATTCTTCCGCGTCAGAAAACAAAATGATGATGTCGTTTTTGTGTTTTGTTTTAGTATGTAAAAAAGCACGAACACTTTCAAGAATAGTTGCCACACCAGAAGCATCGTCACTTGCACCGTGAGAATAAGAATGTGGTGCCGAATCATAATGAGAAAGTAACAACAATGCTTTTGTATTAGAAGTGCCTTTTATTCTTGCCAAAACATTTTTAGATTTTACCAAAGTACCTTTTTCGGTCATTGTAAAACCTTCTTGAAAAGTAGCATCCAAACCTAAATTTTGCAATTCTTGGACCAAATATTGCGCAACAACTTCATGATTTTGCGAACCCACATAATGTGGTTTTGTAGTCATTTCTTTCACTTTTACCAAAGCACGTTTGGTGGAAAATTCCGAAAGTGGTGCTTCAGTTGTATCATAACTTTGAGGCATCATAAAATAAAAAATGCCAACCAATAGTGCCACAAGCACCAACATTATATATAGAGAAGAGTAATTTTTTTTCATTTATACTGAACTTATTTTAATAACTTTTTTTAACCCAAAACCCGAAACCCGCAACCCGAAACCCGAAACTTTTCTAATATTCCTTCTTCACCAACATATAAAAATCATTTTCCAAAAAACGATAGCCTTGATCGTACACAAAGTAATATGTGTTTCCTGTATTAGTGTTCAAAATATTCGTAAAATAATCAAAGTCAAATCCTTTACTTAACAATTTAGTCTTCGTAATTTTCGATTTTCCGTCAGGATTTGCATCCGATAAAATTCTATAATTCTTGCGCAATTTATTGTTCACATTGCGCATATAATTGTTGCTGTCTTTGTTAATTTTGTTGTTGTACGCATTTCGGCAACCATCGCTACAGAACTTTTTGTCCTCGCGACCAACAATTTTTTCGTTACATTCTAAACAGTTTTTACTCATAGTTCTAAATGTTTTAAGGAGCGAATGGCTCGGGCATTTTTGGTTTCCATTTTCCTGCTTTTCGTTCTATCTCGTCCCAAAAGACGAGATGCCACTGCAATCAGGGCTAGATTGGTTTTGTATTGTTTTCAAGCTCAAGAATTAAAAGATTTATTTCGTAAATAAGTAATTCAGTTTTCTTAATGTCACAGTTAGTAAGAATAATGTCTTTAAAGCCATTTTTTAAATGTATTCGTAAAACATCCGATTTCGATTGTTGCCAAAAACCAAATGTGAATTCAATTATTTTATCAAAAAAAGACAAACTTCTAATCAATTCCAAATGCGATATTGAGTTTAAATCTACCACACAATTATCCTTAATGTAATCCTCATTTCTAATTACAAGATGTCTATTTTCAACATAAAGCTCAAAAAGCGGATTTTTTCTAATGATTTTATCGTTTTTCATTGTTTGGCATTAATTCTTTTAAAATCAATCAAATATAATAAAAATTTTCCGTTTACAAACGTTTACAAATATTTACAACCGATTTTAAATGGTAAGTAACCGAATAAAATTTGCCAGCCGTCACAACTTTGCATCGTCGAAAAGAAACAACGACAAAAATTACAACAATAACATTAATTAAATTTTACGCCATGAGAAACAAGGTACAATTAATCGGACATGTAGGTCAAGAACCAGAAATCAAAAACTTTGACGGAGGAAAAAAATTAGCAAACTTAAGTATCGCTACACATGAAGTCTATTACAAAGAAAACGGAGAAAAAGCCGAAAAAACAGAGTGGCATCGAGTAAGCGCTTGGGGAAAAACTGCTGAAATCATTGAAAAGTTTGTAACTAAAGGAAAAGAAATTGCCATTGAAGGTAAACTTACCCACAGAAGTTACGACGACAAAGACGGAAACAAACGCTATGTAACCGAAGTGATCATAAACGAACTTGTCTTAATGAACAAGTAATTTCGATTTCAAAATTCAATTTAAAAATAACAAAAACAATTTAAAATTTAAACGCCATGAATGCAATTAAAAACAAAGTACAATTAATAGGACACGTAGGTCAAGAACCAGAAATCAAAACCTTTGATGGAGGTAAGAAAGTAGCCAATATCACAATTGCTACCAATGAAAGCTATACCAATAACAAAGGTGAGAAAGTTGAGAATACCGAATGGCATAGAATTACCGCTTGGGGAAAAGTAGCTGACATTATTGAGAAATATGTTATCAAAGGTAAAGAAATCGCTATCGAGGGAAAACTAACGCACAGAAGTTATGACGACAAAGATGGAAATAAGCGTTACATCACAGAGATTGTTGCCAACGAATTACTGCTTTTAGGAAAATAGTTCAACGTAAAATCTAGCACTATGAACATAAAAGTATTTAATATCCGATTGGATAAAGATAATTGCGACAATGATCAAAATTTAATGAATGCGTTCTTAGATTCTGTAGAAGTGAAACTTACTTCAACCAATTTTGTAACCACAGGAACAGTAGATTTTTGGTCGGCAGTAGTTTTCTATGATCTGAAAAAAAGTGATTCAAAACCAACAGAAGTTATCGAACTCAATGAAAAAGAAAACGCAATCTTTACAGCATTAAAATTGTGGCGCAATGATTTGGCACAAAAGAAAGGTTGGTCTTCTTTTAGAATTTGTCACAATTCACATCTAATTTCCATTGCAAAAGAGAATCCTCAAAGCATAGAAGAACTTAGAAAAGTGAAAAGTTTTGGTGAATCAAGAACTATAAATTACGGTGAAGATATAATTGCAGTATTGAATTCTTTTTAAAAGCCATCTAGTTAATTTTTGCAAAAGCGACAAATTGTTTTGTCGCTTTTTTGTTTCATTTTGTAGCATAAATTCTACTGGTAAACTAAAGTTTTTAACACGAAAACGTTTTCGAAACTACTGAATTTCTTATAATGTTATTTTTGTGATACATTTATTATCTAATTAACAATAAATCATCATTAAATTACAAATACATGTTAAAAATTACTAAGTTTTCTTCAATTCTTGTAGTGCTTTTGTTTTCATTAAATTGCAATTCTCAAGCGATTGGAGTAGGAATTAATACTAGTGATCCTAAAAGTACACTTGACATAAATGGAAATTTGTCTATAAAAACTGCTACTGTAAACGGTGGCCCAAGTGGTTCCGCCGCACAAATAACCGATCAAGGAGTTTATATTAGTTTAAATGCAAATGGTAGTAATAATGATTTTGCAGTTCCAAATCCAGTTTTGGTTCCTGGTAGAATTTATATACTAAGAAATATCTCAACAACAAATACGGCTTTTTTGTTAACTACGGGAACAACAACTACAACTGGAAAATTTTTCGCAAAAAGTTCTTCAAATCCATCTGAAGGGTCAGGTGGCGTGGCTGTGATAAATATGCCAGCTAATGGTGATGCAAAAACTATCATTATTGTTAGTGATGGAGCAAATTGGACTTACTTCTTTTAATACAAAAAAGCCTTCAATAACGAAGGCTTTTTTTATGCAATTTTCTTAATCAAATCATACATCGGACAACGTGAACAACGTTTAGATTCGCTTTTCATATATTTTTCGCAACAACTCGATTTGCAGTTGTCAGAGATGTTTAATTTCTTGATAAGCTTTTTCTTATCTTTCTTCTTAAACTTCTTTTCTTCTGATTTTTCCTTTTTGCCCAAAACTTAACGTATTAAATAACAGGGCAAATATACGTTATTTTTATAAGTTCTAAATAAAAATAACAATTATTTTACATTTGGAGCAGCAGCACTTGTCACAGATAGAATTTGAATATCTCTATCAAATAAGTACAATCCGCCACGATCTTCACCAATTAAGTTTATTTTATCTAAAATCGTTTTCGCTTGTGCTTCTTCTTCAATTTGCTCGGCAACATACCATTGTAAGAAATTATGTGTAGCATAATCTTTTTCTTCAAAAGTAATGTGAACTAACTTATTTATAGAATCAGAAACAAAAAGTTCGTGTTTGTACAATTCCTCAAACATTTCTTTAAAATTTCCAAAGCTCGTTTTTGGCGCTTTTAAGTCGGTTACAATAGCATGTCCGCCACGTTCATTAACATATTTAATTAATTTCAACATGTGTTGACGTTCTTCGTCTGATTGTGCGTACATAAATTGCGCAACACCTTCAAGTCCTTGAATTTCTGCCCAACATGCCATTGATAAATAGGTTTGAGACGATTCTGCCTCGATTCTTATTTGCTTATTTAAAGCTCCTTCTATATTTTTTGATAACATAATTTTTCTATTTTTTGTAAAGTTACAAATTTATTGATTTATCAATTCTTGAAATAAAGTTAAAATCGTTTTTTAAAATAAGTCTAAGTAAAAATGTTTTTAGCTACTCTAAATGTGTTGGTATGTGCCTCTATAATTGTTTTAATATTTGGAGAATAACCGCCGCCCATACTCACTTGTAAAGGAATAGAATACTTCTTACAGTTTTCGAAAACAATTTCATCACGCTTTTTACAACCTTCAATGGTGCAAGATAATTTACCAAGTTTATCTGATTCTAATATATCAACTCCAGCCAAATAAAATATAAAATCTGGTTTTTGTTGTTCTATAAGTTTAGGAATCATTTCATTTATAATCGAGAGAAAAGTACTATCGTTTGTTCCATCTTCCAAAGCAATATCCAAATCAGAAATTTCTTTTTTAAATGGATAGTTGGTTTTGCCATGCACAGAAAAAGTAAAAACGTCGGTATTATTTCTAAAAATTTCTGCCGTTCCGTTTCCTTGATGTACGTCTAAATCAATTATTAAAATTTTGGATGCAAGATGATGATCTAATAAATATTGAGCAGCAATAGCTTGATCATTCAATAGACAAAATGCTTCACCATGACTTGTAAAAGCGTGATGCGTTCCTCCAGCAATATTAAATGAGACATGATTTTCAAAGGCTTTTATGCAACCTAAAAGTGTTCCGTTTGCAATTCGCAATTCGCGTTCTACAAGTTCAGCAGACAGTGGAAAACCAATTTTTCGTGCAGCTTTAGCATCCAACGTTAATTGTAGTAAATCATCCAAATATGTTTTACTATGAACTCGAAGTACATGTTGTACATTAATAGTTTCGGGTTCAAAAAAATCTGAAACAGCTGCTGTGCCTTCGTAAATAAGTTGTTGTGGAAGCAAGTCATATTTTTGCATCGGAAAACGATGACCTTCAGGTAAAGGATGTTTGTATATAGGATGAAAAGCTATCGGAATCATCAGTCTTGATTCATTAGATCTTGAAAGGCATTTACAAAAAGTCCAACATGATAGCCATCCATCAAACCATGATGCACATGAATTGACATTGCCATAGTCTTTTTCCCATTTTCATCTATCATTTTTCCAAATGATATTTTCGGGCAACTGTCGGGCAAAGTAAAACTTCTAGCATGAGAAAGTGAAGTAAAATTCACCCAAGGCAAAGCC
>NZ_DQDX01000180.1:5684-22414 GCF_003525665.1 Flavobacterium sp. | reverse complement strand
TAGGCAAAGCCGAAAAATGAATTAAATTTTCTGGATATTCTCTTGTAAAAAGTCCGGTTGTGGTTTGAATTCTATCGATTTCTGTTTTGCAGATTGTTTCAAATGTTTTCAAATTTTCATCAAATTCTATATAGGAAAAACCAAACGTTTTGTCTTCGCGCATGATGGTTGCAGAAGCGTCAATTCTATCAAAAATATAAATTTCATCTTCAATTATTCGATAACGAAAACTTTCAATTTCATTAATGGCTTGTAAAGTTTTGTGAAGATAAAATAGGAAAAAAGAAATCCCCAATTCTCTAGATTTTGAATAAGCTTTGGTGCAATCTATTGTTGTCGTAACTCCAAAAAACGGCTCTTGCATTTGCTTAAAAAATAAGAAATGCTCTTTTCGGTTCCAAGTATCGAGATTTAGTTTCTTTCTCATAAAAAAATAATTTACCGCAAATTCACAAATTTCTTTATCTTCAGTTTAGAATAATTTGCGAATTTGCGGTTAACAGATATTTCAATTATTGTAGTAAAATTGGTAAAACGTCAGTGATTTTTTCTAAAGATTTAAAATTCTCGTGTTGAATTTCAAAATCAATCTTTTCGTATTCCCAAGTAGTATGATAAGCAATATGATAACCATGTCCGCCAATATTTAAAACAGGCAAAACATCCGATTTTAAAGAGTTTCCAATCATGATAAAATCTTCTGGTTTGATGTCTAGACGAAGTAACATTTTTTCGTAATCCAATTCCTTTTTGTCGCTCATTACTTCAATATGGTGAAAATAATGTCCAATTCCTGAATCGTGTAATTTTCTATGTTGGTCTTTTAAATCTCCTTTGGTTGAAACAACAAGTTTATATTTTCCTTTAAGTTGTTGTAAAACATCTTCCACTTCTGGTAAAAGTTCTACCGGTTTTTGAAGTAAATCTCTACCAATATCAATAATTTTTTGAATGCCTTGTCCCGATATTTGATGATTGGTCAATTCTAAAGCAGCATCAATCATAGAAAGTGTAAACGCTTTAATCCCAAATCCATACAAAGGAAGGTTTTTCACTTGATGACTTAAAATTAGTTGTAAAATTTCTTGCTTGGATGCGTAATCGGCAAAAAGTTCACAAAATTTGGCTTGCGCTTCGTCAAAGTAAGGTTCGTTGTGCCATAAAGTATCGTCGGCATCGAAGGCTATTATTTTTGGGTTCATATTTATATTGATAAACTCCGTCAGAGTTCAAAACTCTGACGGAGTTATAATTTTTAAATTAACTAATCAACGCGCCATTAGAAACTCCATCAACATCTGGATTCACAAAAACCAATTTTCCATCAGGTAAATTAGTCATCAAAATCATGCCTTGACTTTCAACGCCACGCAATGCTCTTGGTGCTAAATTAACTAAAACTGTAACACGTTTTCCAACCACTTCTTCTGGCGAAAAATGTTCTGCAATTCCAGAAACTATTGTTCTTACATCAATTCCAGTATCGACTTTCAATACTAAAAGTTTGTTGGCTTTTGGCATTTTTTCTGCTTCAATAATGGTTCCAACACGCAAATCTAATTTCGAAAAATCTTCAAATGTTGACGTTTCTTTTTGTGGCTCTATCACTGCGTTTTCTGCTTTATTGGCAACTTTGGTAGCTTCCAGTTTGTCTATTTGTTTTTGAATTTCGGCATCTTCTATTTGTGAAAACAGTATTTCTGCTTCACCAATTTTGTGTCCAGCCGTTGTTAAATTCCAATTTTCAAATTCCAAATTCCAAAATTGGAAAATATAAACTTGACGTTATTTTATTTTAAAACGAATATACGTAATTGCTTTGTTAATTTCCAAATATTGTTTCTCGTAAAACGTTTGAATTTGAGTAACTTCACTAGGCGAACCTTCGTTTTTGTACACATTATGGTTGGCATACAAAACCTCGTGACCTTCGCCATGCAACAATCCAAGCGTATAGCCATGCATAAACTCAGAATCGGTTTTTAAATTTACAACTCCGTCTGGTTTTAAAATTCTTTTATACAATTTCAAAAACTCCGAATTCGTCATTCTATGCTTCGTTCTCTTGTATTTTATTTGCGGATCTGGAAAAGTAATCCAAATTTCAGAAACTTCACCATCGGCAAAAATGTGGTTGATTAGCTCAATTTGAGTACGCACAAACGCCACATTTCGCATTCCGTCATCAACAGCCGTTTTTGCACCACGCCAAAATCTTGCACCTTTTATATCAATTCCAACAAAGTTTTTCTCAGGATAACGTTCTGCCAAACCAACAGAATACTCACCTTTCCCACAACCCAATTCAATAATTATCGGATTGTCGTTCTTGAAAAAATCGGCGTTCCATTTGCCTCTGAGCGCAAAACTGTCACTCACCACTTCTTCTCTTGTTGGCTGAAAAACGTTCTCAAACGATTCGTTTTCCCTAAATCTCTTTAACTTATTTTTACTTCCCACGTCTAAAATTAATGTTTTGGCAAAATTAAGGAAATATATAAGATTAAAATTAGTTTTATATTTGAATATTATTAGAAACGAATGGCTTCGGCATTTTTGCCGTCGTAATTCCTGCTTTTCGCTATATCTTTTCTTTTTTAAAGAAAAAAAGAAAAGGATACCGCTGCAATCAGGGTTATTAAATTATCAATTTTGAATTTTTGTAAACTTTGAAAAACCAAACCAAAAACATCCTCGTTGCTCCATTAAATTGGGGTTTAGGTCACGCAACACGTTGTATTCCAATAATTCAAGAATTAGAAAAAAACGGATTCAATCCAATAATAGCTTCCGATGGCGTTGCACTTGCATTATTAAGAAAAGAATTTCCGCATTTAACAACCATCGAATTACCTTCTTACGATATTGAATATGCCAAAAAAGGAGAAAATTTTAAATGGAAATTAATTAAAAATAGTCCAAAAACGATTTATGCTATTTTACAAGAAAAGCAACAAATAAAAAAAATCGTCAAAGAACATCAACTTGCCGGAATCATTTCAGACAACCGTCTTGGCGTTCACAGTAAAAAAGTACCATCGGTTATTATCACGCATCAACTTACTGTTTTATCAGGAAAAACCACTTGGATTTCTAGTAAATTACACCAACATTTCATTTCAAAATTCACCGAATGTTGGATTCCAGATGTGAATGAAATTCCGAATTTAACTGGAAAACTGGGCCATTTAAAAAGCACCAAACTAAAGTTAACTTACATAGGCATTTTAAGCCGATTACAAAAAAAGGAATTGCCTGTAAAATACCAATTAATGGTGATTCTTTCTGGTCCAGAACCTCAGCGTACATTTTTAGAAGAGAAATTAATTACAGAATTAGAAAATTACAAAGACAACGTAGTTTTTATAAAAGGAAAAGTAGAAGCCGAGCAAAAATCCGAGCAAATAAAGAACATCACGTTTTATAATTTCATGCAAACCGAGCAACTCGAGCAAACGTTTAACGAAAGTGAAATTGTTTTATGTCGTTCGGGTTACACAACCGTTATGGATTTAGCAAAGCTACAAAAGAAAGCCTTTTTCATTCCAACTCCAGGACAATTTGAACAAGAATATTTAGCTAAAAAATACAAGAAAGAAGGATTAGTGCCAAGTGCAAGACAAGAGAAATTTAAACTTGACGGCCTGCTTTTAGTGCAACTATACAAAGGATTGCCCAACATAAAACAAGAGGTAAACTGGAAACAATTATTTCACCTTTTCGAGAGTGAATGAAAATTCAGAGCCTTTTCCGAATTCGCTTTCTACATAAATTTTCTCGTCGTGCGCTTCAATAATATGTTTCACAATTGATAATCCAAGTCCAGATCCGCCTTCGCTTCTAGCACCACTTTTATCAACTCTAAAAAAGCGTTCAAACAACCTCGGAATATAATTTTGTGCAATTCCTTCGCCATTATCACGCACACGAACAATCAATTTACTTTTCACTAAATCTTCAATAGTGACTTCGGTTGTGCCGTTTTCTTTTCCGTATTTTATTGAATTTACAACTAGGTTGGTAACTACTTGCTGAATCTTGTCTTTATCGGCATACACCTTAATTGGCTTGTTGTATTTTCTATCAAACATTAGAATAATATTCTTTTTATCGGCCTGCATTTCGAGTAAATCAAAAACATTTTGAACCAACTCTACAATATTAAATTCAGAATATTCGACATTTAAATCACCCATTTCAAATTTAGAAATCATGTCTAAATCATTAACAATGTAGATCAATCGTTCGACACCTTTTTCGGCTCTTTCTAGATATTTTTTGCGCAACTCTTTGTCTTTCATTCCGCTATCAATAAGCGTAGAAAGATATCCTTGAACGGTAAATAAAGGTGTTTTTAATTCGTGCGAAACGTTACCCATAAATTCTCGGCGGTATTCTTCACGAACTTTTAAATTCTCGATTTCAAGTTTTTTATCGGTGGCAAACTTTTTAACTTCTTTAGTTAATGTTGCCATATCGGTCGTGATGGATTGCGTTCTTAACGTAGTAGAATCAAGCAACGAAACATCATCGTATATTTTTTTAACTCTTCTGTAAATAAAATGTTCTACTCTATATTGCAGCACAAAAAAAGAGAATACGCCAATTCCAACCGCAAATGACAAACACATTTGCCATGAAAATTGAGAAAATAACAATGACAATATTACCAATAAACCAGTAGAAAAAGTAGTAATATAAAAAGTAGATATTACTGCAAATCGATATGTTTTTTTAAAAGTTAATGACATTGATGAAGTGCTCAGTATTCAGTTATCAGTATTCTGCAGTTGAAATTGTAAAGACAAATATACTATTTTGCTACTTTACTATTTATTTTTTAAGTATAGAATTTACTTTCACAAACGTGCTATCTAAAAAAGATTTAAATTTCAAATTTATAACCTACACCTTTTATGGTTTTAAATAAATCTTCACCAATTTTTTCACGCAGTTTTCTAATGTGAACATCAATCGTTCTTCCACCTACAATTACTTCGTTACCCCAAACTTTATCAAGAATTTCTTCTCTTTTAAAAACTTTACCAGGTTTAGAAGCTAATAAATAGAACAATTCAAATTCTTTTCTTGGAAGTACTATTTCTCTTCCATCCATTACAATTTTATATTCTTCACGATTAATTTCGATGCCACCTACATTTAAGTTTTCACTAGATGGAGAATCATCTTTTAAACGTCTTAGTAATGCTTTTACTTTACTAACTAATAGTTTTGGTTTAATTGGTTTTGCGATATAGTCATCGGCACCAACATCAAAACCTGCTACTTGAGAATAGTCTTCGCTTCTAGCAGTTAAAAAAGTGATTATTGTATTACTTAATTCTGGAATTTTTCTGATGTTTTCGCAGGCTTCCATTCCGTCCATTTCTGGCATCATCACATCCATAATAATTAGTTGTGGACGTTCTTTTTTGGCAACAGCAATCGCTTCTTTTCCGTTAGATGCAGTTACAATTTTAAAACCTTCTTGAGATAGATTGTACCCAACAATTTCTAGGATATCTTGCTCATCATCAACTAATAGAATCTTTATGTCTTTTTTTTTCATAGGGCAAAAAATTGGTTGTTTTGCGAATGTAAATATAGTACTTTATACAATATCAATAATGCATTGAAATGAGTTAACAGTAATTTAATCTGGTAACATTAAGGTAATAATAAAGAAACCTAATGATAAATTGCAAGTAACTTGAACTTTACAAAGCAATACGTTCTTTGCACCAAAATTTAACAATTACAACTGATGAAAATTAAATTATTTCTAATAACATTACTTTTTAGTGTAACTGCACTTGCACAAACAAAAGGAACTATTAAAGGAACACTTTTAGACAAAGAAGATAAAAACGCTCCTTTAGCCTATGCAAATGCCGTTGTTAAAGGTACAACAATTGGTGTTAATACAGATGAAAAAGGACAATATAGTTTAAGCATCGAACCAGGAAACTACGTGGTTCAGTTTAGCTTTGTTGGATATGAAAACATAGAAGTTCCAGTAACAGTTAAAGCTGGAGAGACTGTAATCATTGACAAAACATTAGGTTCTGGTGGATACCAACTACAAGATGTAGTAATTCAAAAAGTCGTTAGTAAAGAAAAAGAAAGCGCTTTATTGACAGAGCAAAAAAATGCTGTTGAAATGAAACAAAGCATTGGAGCACAAGAATTATCTAGAAAAGGCGTTAGTGATGTTGCCAATGCCGTAATCAAAACTTCTGGAATTACTAAACAAGAAGGTTCTGGAAACATTTTTGTTCGTGGTCTTGGAGACAGATACAACTCTACAACAATGAACGGATTGCCAATTCCATCGAACGATCCAGAAAAGAAAAACATTAACCTTGAAATTTTCTCTACAGATATTGTAGAATATGTTTCAATTGATAAAATCTACAGCAGTAAATTATTTGGAGATTTTGCTGGAGGAAATGTTGATATCGTTTCTAAAGACTACAAAGGAAATGGGTTTTTAAAAATAGATCTTGGTTCAAAAGCTAACACAAATGCAATCAAAGAAGATAATTTTAACCTGAAAAAAGGATATAATAGTTTCGGATTTAGTAATCCTGGAATTCCTAAAAACGGAGTAACAGAATACAACTTTAGCACACTACAATTAGAAAGCGAAAATCCTGTTGCCGGTTCTTTCGGAATTTCTGCTGGTGATAATTATAATGTTGGTTCAACAGGAAAACTTAGCGTTTTTGGAACTGTAAGTTACAGCAATGAGTACAATTCAATTACTGATGGAAGCGTTAAAAGTATAAATGGAGCTGGAGTTGCTAACAAAGACTTTGAAGATTTCGAAACTATGAGTTTTTCAACAAACGTTACTGCAATGGCAAATGTTGGTTATAAAATTAACACTAATAATAAAATCAACTTCAACTCAATTTTCATTAATACATCTACACTTTCTAAAGAAGATTATTTAGGTTATTTTGTTGATGGTGGTGAAGACAATAATGGATTCGTTAGAAGAAACAAATATGACAAAAATGCTTTATGGATTAACCAACTTTTAGGTGATCACAAATTATCTGAGCGTTCTAAATTTAATTGGGGTGTTTCTTACAACACAATTAATGGTTCTCAACCAGATAGAACTCAAAACATATTAAATAAATTCGATTACGGATATATTTTACTAGGTCAATCGGCAGCAAATAATCACAGATACTTTCAAGAGTTAACAGAAACTGAAATTGCAGCTAACTTATCTGTTGATTACAAATTCAGTAAAGATGCTGAAGGAGATTACAAAGGTAAATTTACAGCTGGATATTCTGGAAGAATGAAAAAAAGAGAATTTGAAGCAACTCAATTCAACTTTAAACCACTTTCTCCATTCTTAGATGAAGTTGTAGATGTTGACAACTTAGATGCTTTCTTTAATCAACAAAACTTAAATAATGCATACTTCGAAATCTCAACATTTAGAGGAATTGGCTCAAACCCTATTGCATTGAAACCGCAATACTATAATGGTGATTTATTTGTAAATGGTGGATATTTAAACACAGAATATAAATTCAATAAATTAACTGCTGTACTTGGTTTAAGAGCTGAATATTTATTGCAAAAAGTAGAATGGAATACTTCTTTAGATCCAGTAGGAGATAATGATGAACTTGACAAAATTGCTTTTTTACCAAGTTTAACAATGAAATATGAATTAAACGAAAAACAAAATTTACGTTTCGGATTCAGTAAAACATATACATTGCCTCAATTTAAAGAAAGAGCATTATTCATCTATGAAGAAGTAAATGAAACTAAAATTGGAAATCCAGATTTATACGAATCAGATGATTACAATGTTGATATCAAATGGGAAATGTTCCCTAAGAGCGAAGAATTAATATCTATCACTGGATTTGGTAAATACATTCAAAACCCAATAAACGAGGTAACAATTGTATCTTCTACAAACGACATTTCTTACATAAACACTGGAGATTATGGTTACGTTGCAGGAGCAGAATTAGAATATAGAAAAGTACTTTTCAACTTTAAAGATGGAAATGCTAAAAAACTTTCTGCAGGATTGAATGCTTCATATTTGTACAGTAACCAAGAATTAAGTTCAGAAAAAGTAATTAAAGAAACTGACTATAATGTAGATTTTACTGATGAAGAAAGTAAATTAACTGGAGCATCTGATTTGTTATTAAATGCAGACATCTCTTTCTTGACAGAATGGAATAATAAAGAAAGCAACTTAACGTCTACAATAGCATTCACTCATTTTTCTGACAGAGTATACTCTATTGGAACAAACGGAAGAGGAAACCAAGTTGATAAAGCTTTCGGATCATTAGACTTTATCACTAGAATTAAATTAAACAAAAATTTAGGTTTTGGTATAATTGCTAAAAACTTATTGAATCCTGCTATCGATAGAGTTCAAGAAAACGATAATGGTGACATTAATGTACTTTCATACAAAAAAGGAATGAACTTGAGCATGAGTATGAACTATCAATTTTAATAAAAAAATTCATAATACAACAAAAGAGCAGTTTAATCACTGCTCTTTTTGTTTTTAGAGCATCAAGTATTTGTAAACATTAAATTAACATCACGGTAGAGTTTTGTTAATCAAACAATCACATTCACTTAACGCAATTAAACAATATTAGGTTCAAATTTGCATAAACAAAATAACTATTAATTACATTTAAAAAATGAAAAATTCAATTGTAAAATTATTCGGTCTTTTGGCTATTACAGGTAGTTTATTTACTGCTTGTTCATCTGATGACGATAAAAAACCAACATCATCATTCGTTGTTAATCCTTTAGATTTTAAAGGAAACATTAATGACGGTGAAGTAGTACTTGATGCTAACACAGTTTACCAATTAAATGGTGCTTTAGTAATTAGAGATGGTGCTTCTTTAACTATTCCTGCTGGAACTGTTATTAAAGCTACTGGTGGAACTGCTGCATACATTGCTGTTGCTCAAGGTGGAAAAATATTTGTAAACGGTACAGCTACAAATCCTGTAATTATGACAAGTGGTGCTGCTACGCCTGCTCCAGGAAATTGGGGTGGATTAGTTATTTGCGGTAAAGCTCCAATAAACACTGTTTCTGGTGGTACAAGTACTGCACAATCTGAAGTTGCAGATTTAACTTATGGTGGTACAATTGCTAATGACAATTCTGGTTCTATTAGATATTTAAGATTAGAATATACTGGTGCTAACTTTAGTGCTGCTAAAGAATTTAATGGTGCTTCATTATTTGGAGTTGGTTCTGGAACTGTTTTCGAATATGTTCAAGCTTTCCACGGTTCTGATGACGGATTTGAATTTTTCGGTGGAACTGTAAATACATCTAACTTAGTTTCTTTTGGAAACGAAGATGATCAATTTGACTGGACTGAAGGATGGAATGGTACAAACACAAACTGGTACGGTAAAATCTCTTTCGGAAAAGGAAACAGAGGAATTGAAGCTGATAACTACGAATTTGGATTTGCTAACACTCCAATCTCTAACCCAACAATCAACAACTTAACATTAGTTGGACCTGGAAGTACTGCAAGTTCTACAATTTATGCTGAAAATGATGCAATCAAATTTAGAAGAGGAACTAAAGCTATCTTAACAAACGTTAACATAACAGGATTTGGTGATGCATTTGATATTGAGCACGATGAAACTATCGCTTTCGTTGGAACAACTTTAAAAGCTACTAATGTTAAATATACTGACGTAACAAACAAAGCTAAAGGTAAAACTACTGCTGGAGGTTCTGCAACTGTTACAACAATAGCAGACGAAACTACAACTGCAACTGGTGCAGGAAATGGTGCTACTGCTCCAACATGGGCTGCTGGATGGTCTACAGGATTATAATAAAATTCTTAAAATAATATTAAAATCCCTCAAATCGAGGGATTTTTTTTTGCTTTTGGCATTGTATTTGAAAACTAATTTATATATTTGCTTTAACCAAATTGTACTCATGACAAAAAATTACCTATATAGTATTCTGTTTTTCATCTTTCTTTCTACTACTTCTGTAGTGGCTCAAGATGGAAAGACCTCTTCAAGAGTGCAAGAAAACACTATTGAAGGACTTAATTTTTACCCTAATCCTGCAACTACAGGAAAACTTTACATTACTACAAAAAACAACGAAGACAAACAAGTAACCATCTTTGATGTGCTTGGAAAAAAAGTACTACAAACGCTTTTAACTTCAAGAGAATTAAATATCTCCTCTTTAAATCCTGGTGTTTATATCATTAAGATTGAAGAAGGTGACGCAAGCGCTACTAGAAAATTAATAGTCAGATAGTTAAATCACCTAGATTTAACTTTTTTTTTACTTTGATAATTTTTAATTTTAAAAATTGTCGCTACCTTTGTCGTCTAAAATTAAATTAAAAAAAATGAAAAAAATTTACTCTTTATTATTTTCAATTGTAACTGCTTCAGCAATTGCTCAACAACCATTACCATTTTACGAAGGTTTTAATTACACTGCTGGTGCTACTTTTCAAACTCAACCAGGCGTTGTTGCAATAAATACCGGAGACGATTTATTGATCGGTACTGGAAGTTTAAGCTACACAGGATTAACAGCTTCAACTGGCAATAAATTAACATTCGATGGCGCAGGTATTGATGCAGGAAAGGATTTTGCTTCTCAAACTGCTAATACTGTTTATTATTCATTCCTTTTAAATGTAACTGACTTAGCTGCAACAACTAGCACAACTGGTGGTTACTACATGGGACTTGTTCAAGGAACTTCAAGTAGTTTTGGAAGCACACTTTGGATTAAAAAAATTGATGCTACGACTTTCAACATAGGTACAAATGCAAGAACTACAGCTGCAAATACAGTTTTTTCTTCTACTGCTTATAATGTTAACACAACATATTTAGTAGTTCTTAGTTATACTTTTAATGCCGCTGCAGGTGATGATGTTGCTAAACTATGGGTAAATCCAACAATAGGTGGATCAGAACCAACAGCATTAGCTTCTCACACAAATGCTGGAGGATCAGATTTAACATCTGTTTCTAGACTGTTATTCAGACAAGGTTCAGCAACAGATACTCCTTTTTTGCAAATTGATGAAGTAAGAGTTGGTTTAACATGGAATGATGTTACTACTACAACTGCACCATTAGCTGTTGGTGAAAACACAATCTCTGGATTAAACGTTTACCCAAACCCAGTTAAAAATGGTATTTTCTACATCACTACAGATGCTAATGCTGAAAGAACAGTAACTGTTTTTGACATCGTTGGAAAACAAGTTTTAAACACTACAACTTCAGAAAGTGCAATTAATGTTGCTAACTTAAACTCTGGAGTTTACATGGTTCAAATCACAGAAGAAGGAAAAACGGCTACTAAAAAATTAGTAATCAGATAATACTAAATTCTAAATTCTGAAATAAATTCAGAATGACAAAATATTAAAAGCTCCAACATTGTTGGGGCTTTTTTATTTTTAGTACTTTTGTCATTCTGTCCCGAAACTTTGGGATTGTTTCAGAATCTAATACAATTTATGATTACTCCTCACGATATTTTCACTATTTCCAACCAAAAGCAATTTGAAAAAATAGCGCTTAAAGTATTTCGTTTTCAATACGAAAACAACGCTGTATATCGTTCGTTTTGCGAATTATTGAAAGTAGAAAAAGGAAGTGTGAAATCATTACAACAAATTCCGTTTTTACCCATTCAGTTTTTTAAAAGTCATGACGTTTTATCTTCTTCAGAAGCTATTCAGGAAACTTTTACAAGTAGCGGAACGACTGGAATGATTACTAGTAAACATTTAATCACCGATGTAACTTTGTACGAAGAAAGTTATCGAAATGCCTTCTCAGAATTTTACGGAAACATAGAAGATTATGCTGTTTTGGCTTTGCTTCCGTCCTATTTAGAACGTTCTGGTTCGTCGTTAATTTACATGGTGAAAGATTTAATTGAAAGTTCCAACAACGAACACAGCGGATTTTATTTACACAATTACGACGAACTTATTTCCAAAGTAATAGAACTAGATTCGTCTGGACAAAATGTGATTTTAATTGGAGTAACTTATGCTTTATTGGATTTAATTGAACAACAAAACTTTCAATTAAAAAACACCATCATCATGGAAACTGGTGGCATGAAAGGCAAACGAAAAGAAATCATCCGCGAAGAATTACATGAAATATTATGCAACGGATTTGGAGTTTCCAGCATTCACTCCGAATATGGAATGACCGAATTGTTATCGCAAGCGTATTCTCTTGGCGAAGGAATTTTCGAATGTCCCAACTGGATGAACATCTTAATTCGCGACACAGAAGATGCTTTAAGTTATGTTCAAACCGGAAAAACTGGTGGAATAAATGTCATTGATTTGGCAAATATCAATTCGTGTTCCTTTATTGCTACACAAGATTTGGGCAAAAAATATCCAAATAATTCCTTTGAAGTTTTGGGCAGATTTGATAATTCTGATATTCGTGGTTGTAATTTAATGGTTTTGTAATAAATTTTTCCTTTCTTCGTTATAGATAAATTCAAAGCCACTGTCTATGCGATTATTTTACTTTCTATTCCTTATTTCGTTTTCTGTTGTAGCTCAAAATCCAAAGCTTGGAGTTACGATTACGTCTATTACAACCGACGATATTTCTGCTTCCAATACCGAATATCATATTAATTATCAGATAGAAAATAAAACATCTGAAGAACTTTCGTTTTTTCTGCTTCCAAATGCGTTGATTGCCAATACTGCTAGTTCGCTTACACTTTATCCAGTTTATAGAATGTATCAAAACGGAGTGTTTGAAGATATGGACGGACCCTTTTTTGAATATGAAACCGAAGACGAATTAGAATACGCCAAAATAGAAGACAAAACATCTGCAGAAGCGAAAAAATTGATAACTAAAATTCAAACTAAACAATCCTATGTCGGAAAGTACTTTTACAAAAAATACAAAGACGAAGGCGGAAAAAGTGAAGATTTTCAATGGATTTATCAACGACAAAAATTGCTCAACAACATCATAACTCTAAAACCAAAAGAAACAAAATCATTCACGATAAAAACACTTTGGAACAAGAATAGATTTATCAAAAACGACGATTTAGAATTTTATCTAGACGAAAACAACAACATTGAAATTGAACTGATTTTGGACTTAAAAACCAACCTGTTCAAAGACCAATTATCTGAGGAAGATTTGGTGAAAATAAATGCAAATCCGAACTTTATTCGAGGCGATTTTGTTTCTAACAAGATGAAAATTGATTTTAAAGAATAAAAGCATGAAACTAAGAATTATCCTTTTTCTACTGTATTCATCACTTTCATTTGGTCAAAAACCACTCGAAATCGTCATTGATTCTATAACATCAATTGATACACTTACAAATATTAGAAAATTTACAGTCAACTATCATATTCAAAACACATCCGACAAAGAAGTGAAGTTTATAAATTGTTCTTATCCTATGACCAACTTTTATCCCGATGTAAATGTGTTAAAAGTATATTCAGTAATTGTAGAAAATGAGAACTACATAAGATTGAATATTTTGGAAAAAAACTTAGATCAAATGATGTATTTAGACAGTTTAAATTATGCTAAAACTGACGAAGAAAGAGGGAAGATAATTAAGAATCGCTACAAAATAAAACCAATAGATACTTTAAAATTAAAAAATGACATTGAAAAACGAAGAAAAATAAATGATTTTGACTACGTAAAAAGTTCAATCCATACCTTTCAACCAAAAGAAGTTAGATCATTAACCGAAACATTTTATTGGAACAAAAGAAGGTATTATAAAGTAGACGATTTAGAATATTACATAGACGAAAAAGAACCCTATTACCTAGAATTATCGATGGTTCTTTACAAAAAAGACTTTCAATATTTTTTCCCAGAAGAAGAATATAAAAAGATGAAAGACAATCCTAATTTTTTAGAAGGAACGATTCTTTCAAACAAAATGGAAATCAATTTTAAAGAATAACTCATGAAATTAAAACTACTTTTTCTACTAATAAGCTTTTGGTCGTTCAGCCAAAATCGTCCTATTGAAATTAAAATAGACTCGATTACTTCTAAGGATTCTAAAGAATATCGTGACCGAGAATTTACAATAGTTTATCACATTAAGAACTTGTCGAATAATGAAGTTTCGTTCTTTTTAAACCCGAAAAAATTCATTCCGAGTTCGGCAAGTTCCATGCAATATGTTCCAACGTATCGCTTGTATCAAAACGAAACTCCTATTGACCTTGGGCAAGTATTTACTAGCAATAGAGTTGTTTTCACATCCAAAGATTTCAATCAACAAAGTATAGACGAATATCTTAAGAACAGAAGAGATTCTATAAAATTAGAATACGAAAAAATAAATTCAGATCCACAATATGCTTGGCAAAAAAACAACAAAGCTATTATGAATTCAATATTTGTTTTAAAACCGAATGAAACAAAACAGTTTGTTCAACAAATAAATTGGGACAAAAAACGCTACATAAAAAGTCACGATTTAGAATATTATTTTGATGAAAATCACAAGTACTTTTTAGAACTAGAATTGACATTAATGAAAAGCGAATTTCAAGACCGACTGACTAAAGAAGAACTAGAAGCAATCATGAAAAACGAAAATTTCATTAAAGGAAATTATAAATCTAATAAGGTAGAAATCAATTTTAAGGAATAAAAAAAATCCCAATTTAAAAATTGGGATTTTATTCATAAATATCTTTTCTATGTCCTAAGTCAATCACATCAATTAAAAGAATATCGTCAAAAATTTCATAAATAATTCTATAATTTCCAACTCTAATTCTGTAACCAGTTCTTCCTTTTAACTTTTTGTAACCTTGTGGTCTTGGGTTTTCTGCTAAATCATATATGGCATTTTTAATAGCAGTATAAAAAGGTTCGTTTATTTTGCCTAAAGATTTGAAAACATTTCTTCTAACTTCAATAATGTAAGGCATTATTTGGCTTGTTTACGTTTTTCTTCAATAATTCTAAAAGCTTCGTCTATAGAAATTCTATAACCATCATCATTTTTTTTGGCTTCATCATACAATTTAACATCTTCAAGATCTTCTAATTCTTCAATAAGTCTGTTGTATTTTTCAATAGGCAATAAAACAGCAGTTCTATTTCCTTTTTCATCTGTCAAAAATTGTGTTTCCATATTATAAAAATTTATAAAGTAAAGTTATGAAATTATATCACACGCAAAACAAAATAATTCTTCTTTCCGCTTTGTAATAAAACGAATTCATTGTTGATTAAATCTTTCAACGACAATACAAATTCCTCTGTAACTTTTGTTTTATTAACCGAAATAGAATTGGCAGTCAAAGCTCTTCTCGCTTCACCATTCGATTTAAAAAAGCCCGATTTTTCGTTTAAAACATCAACAATATTTATTCCAACTTCCACATCAGCAATTTTAATTTCTGCTTGCGGAACACCTTCAAAAACTTCTAGGAAAGTAGCTTCATCAAGTTGTTTTAAATCTTCCATCGTTGGATTTCCAAAAAGCACTTTCGATGCTTCTACCGCTTTTTCAAATTGTTCTTTTCCGTGAACAAACGTAGTCACTTCCTCAGCCAAACGCTTTTGCAAAACCCTTAAATGCGGTGTTTCATTATGCTCAGCAATCAAAGAATCAATCGTATTTTTATCTAAAAACGTAAAGATTTTAATGTATTTCTCAGCATCAACATCGGTAGTATTCAACCAAAATTGGTAAAATTTATAAACCGAAGTTTTATCGGCAGTCAACCAAACATTTCCACCTTCACTTTTTCCAAATTTAGAACCATCAGCTTTTGTAATCAACGGACAAGTCATAGCATACGCTTTTGCACCTTCTCCATTCATTCTACGCACTAATTCGGTTCCAGTAGTAATATTTCCCCATTGATCGCTTCCGCCCATTTGCAACAAACAATTGTGCGCTTTATACAAATGATGAAAATCATATCCTTGAATCAATTGATACGTAAATTCGGTAAAACTCATTCCTTCGCCTTCGCCAGCCAATCGTTTTTTAACCGAATCTTTCGCCATCATATAATTCACAGTGATGCGTTTACCCACATCGCGCGCAAAATTTATAAACGAAAAATCCTTCATCCAATCGTAGTTATTCACTAAAACTGGTGCATTTGCTGCAGTCGAATTAAAATCTAAAAATCGAGACAAAACCGCTTTTATTCCGGCAACATTTTTATCCAAAGTAGCCTCGTCTAGCAAGTTTCTCTCATCACTTTTACCCGATGGATCACCAATCATACCAGTCGCGCCACCAACCAAAGCAATAGGTTTATGTCCGAATTTTTCTAAATGAACCAATAAAATAATTGGCACCAAACTCCCAATATGCAACGAATCGCTCGTTGGGTCAAACCCAATATACGTCGTAGTCATTTCCTTTAAAAGTTGCTCTTCTGTGCCAGGCATAATATCGTGAACCAATCCGCGCCACTGCAATTCTTCTACTAAATTCTTCATCGTAAAACTATAATTTGCGCAAATATAACTAAAGTCAATGGCAATGCCAATTTCAAAATTAAATTTCAATATTTAGAAGCGAATGGCTTGGGCATTTTCAGTAATGGCAATTCCTGCTTTTCGTTACAATCTTTTTTCAATTGCCTTGGGTTTAAACCCAAGGCAATTGAAAAA
>NZ_DQDX01000180.1:0-5618 GCF_003525665.1 Flavobacterium sp. | reverse complement strand
GCAATTGAAAAAAGGATTTCCACTGCAATCAGGGCTAAATGGTTTTTGTCTTACCAAGAAATAAGCAACTCAAAGCCAATTCCTTTTAAACTTTTAAACCATAAACTTTTAAACTTATTTCTTAAACCTTATCTTTACAAAATGATATTAGTAACAGGTGGAACTGGTTTAGTAGGCGCACATTTATTGCTTCATTTATTAGAAAATGGAGAAGCAAACGTTCGCGCTATTTACAGAAAATCAGAGCAAATTACCAAAACCAAATTACTATTTGAACTATACAAAAAAGCCGATTTATTCAACCAAATAGATTGGATAGAAGCCGATATTCTTGAAATTCCTTCCTTAGAAATTGCATTTCAAAACGTTGATTATGTCTATCATTGCGCTGCTTGCATTTCGTTCAATCCCAACGATGAAAACAAATTACGAAAAGTAAATATTGAAGGAACAGCCAATATCGTCAACTTTTGCATTGATAAAAAGGTAAAAAAACTATGTCATGTAAGTTCGATTGCAGCATTGGGCGATTTAAATCAGAACCAAACCATCATCACCGAAGAAACCGAATGGAATCCCGAAGTTTTACACAGCGATTACGGAATTTCTAAATACGGTGCCGAAATGGAAGTGTGGCGTGGTCACCAAGAAGGTTTGCAAGTAGTTATTGTAAATCCGGGTGTGATTTTTGGTCCGGGTTTCTGGAATCAAGGAAGTGGTGCATTTTTCACTTCAATAAAAAAAGGATTTCCGTTTTACACCCACGGAACAACAGGATATGTAGCAGTGACTGATGTGGTGAAAATCATGCAACTTTTAATGCAATCAAGTTCCAATGGAGAACGATTTATTATAATAGCAGAAAACCTATCGTACAAAGATATTATCTACAAAATTTCCGAAAAAATTAAAGCTAAAAAACCAACCATCGAAGCCCAACCTTGGATGCTTTCATTAGCTTGGAAAATAGATTGGTTACTTTCGAAAGTGATTCAAACCAACAGAAAAATATCGAAACATAGTGCGCAATCGCTACTAAACAAAGATGAAATTAGCAACGAAAAAGTAAAGAACTATCTAAACTTTGAATTTGAAAAAATAGATTCTTACTTAGATAAAATTGTAGTTTACTTCAATAAATAATTATTTTACGATGCCGCCATCCACGGCAATTTCAGTCTTTTTACCATTTACTTTTTCGTTCTCACGATCCAATCTAATTTTTACGCGGTCGTAAATTTCCTTGTATTTAGAAACATCCGAAGCGTAATATTGTGAATTTTTAGCAAAAGTCAAACTATCAATTTTGTACTTATCCTTAAGAAGTTGGTTTGCTGTTGGCGTTAAATTAGGCACACCAATATTTTGCGAACGAATAGCATCTAATAATGACAAATCATAAATGATACTTACCATTTCATCTTCATCCAATAAGTTTTTTGGCTTTTCAATTCCAGTATTGTTACAACTCGAAACAAAAGTTGCCAAACCTATAAAAAGTAAAATTATTTTTTTCATTATCTGCTATTTTAAAAACTATCGGTCAAAAAGTAAACGTTTTCCGGCTTTAATTTCTTTCACTTTTGCATTTTCATAAACCAAAGTTCCGTTTACAAAAGTATGCGAAATTCTAGATTTAAAATTAGTTCCTTCAAATGGTGACCATCCGCATTTATACAAAAGGTTGCTTTTGTTGACACTCCAAGGTTTTGCTGGATCTACAATTACTAAATCGGCGTAGAAACCTTCTTTTATGAATCCGCGTTTTTCAATTTTGAATAATTTCGCCGGATTGTGAGCCATTTTTTCAACGATTTTTTCTACAGAAATTTTTCCTTGATGAAACGCCTCAAACATAGCAACTACAGCATGTTGCACCAATGGTCCGCCTGATGGCGCGTTTGAATATTTCTGAGATTTTTCTTCTAAAGTATGTGGCGCATGATCCGTTGCAATAACATCAATTGTGTCGTCAAGAAGTGCTTTCCAAAGTGCATCTCTATCAGCTGCTGTTTTTACCGCAGGATTCCATTTAATAAAATTACCTTTGGTAGCATAATCATCATTGGTAAACCAAAGATGGTGCACGCAAACTTCTGCAGTAATCATTTTATCTTCTAACGGAATTTTATTTGTAAACAATTCCATTTCCTTAGCAGTAGAAAGATGAAAAACATGCAATCTTGCTCCGGTTTTTTTAGCCAATTCAATAGCTTTCGACGATGAAATATAACATGCTTCTTCGCTTCTAATTAAATGATGCGCCGTTACCGGAATATCTTCGCCGTATTCTTCCTTATATTTTTCTAAATTGGCTTTAATTGTACCTTCATCTTCGCAATGAACGGCAATAAGCATTTTAGTATTTGAAAATATTTTCTCTAAAGTTTCTGGATTATCAACCAACATATTCCCAGTTGACGAACCTAAAAATAATTTAATTCCAGCAACATTTTTTGGATTGGTTTTTAAAACTTCTTCCAAATTATCATTCGTTCCGCCCATCATAAACGAATAATTGGCATACGAACTTTGAGCCGCAATTTGGTATTTATCTTCCAATAACTCTTGAGTAACCGCATTCGGAACCGTGTTTGGTTGTTCAATAAACGAGGTAATTCCTCCAGCAACAGCTGCTCTACTTTCTGAAGCAATGTCGCCTTTGTGCGTTAAACCTGGTTCACGAAAATGCACCTGATCATCAATTGCACCCGGAATTAAGTAATTTCCTTCGGCATCAATAACTTTACAATTAGAACTTTTATGACTGATACTTTCGGCGATTTCTTTAATAATTTCGCCTTCAATTAGAACATCACCTTCAAAAATTCGTCCTTCGTTTACAATCTTAGCATTTTTTATTAAAACGGTATTCATATTGTATTTTTATAATCGATTAAATAATTTTTTTATTCTAAGTGATAACACTCCGAAAATGGCTTCTTTAATAATAGATCCACTCATTTTAGATTGTCCTTTGGTTCTATCTGTAAAAATCACTGGCACTTCTTGAATATTGAAATTCTTAGCAAAAGCGCGGTATTTCATCTCTATTTGAAACGCATAACCAATGAATTTTATTTTATCAAGGTTGATACTTTCTAAAACATTTCTGCTGTAGCAAATAAATCCTGCTGTGGCATCCATAATTTTCATTCCGGTAATCATTCTCACATAAACCGATGCGAAATAAGAAAGCAAAACCCTACTTAAAGGCCAATTTACAACATTTACACCAGTTACATAACGAGAACCAATGGCTAAATCGGCTCCACCAAAGTGACAGGCATCGTATAATTTCTCTAAATCGTGTGGATTATGAGAAAAATCGGCATCCATTTCAAAAATAAATTCATAATCTCTCGCCAAAGCCCATTTGAATCCGTGAACATAGGCTGTTCCTAATCCGGCTTTTTTGGCACGTTGCTCTAGGAAAAGGCATTTTTCAAACTCTTTTTGAAGTTCCTTAACCTTATCGGCTGTTTTATCTGGCGAATTATCGTCAACAATTAAAATATGAAATGGTTTATGCAATGAAAACACTGCTCTCACAATGCTTTCAATATTTTCTATTTCGTTATAAGTTGGAATAATTACAATACCGCAATTCATACTAATCAATAAAAGTTTGTGCAAAAATACTCATTTTCTTACTGTATAATCTTAATAATATTATAATAGTAATCAACAAATAAAATTTAGTAATTTTGTCGCCAATGATAGCACTCGAATTACATCCTAGAATTATAGAAAGCAAAGATTGGGCAACCATCATTTTTGTATTTGCATTGGTGTTTATTGTTGTTGCCAAATCGGCATTTGAAACAAGATTTAGTGATTTTATTCGATTAATTGTATCGGATAAATACACCAAAATCTACCGAGAAAGTTCGCATTTAATGAGCGGATTTAATGTTTTGCTTCTCATAGTAAATCTAATTTCATTTTCATTTTTTATACAGTTAGTATTAGCTCATTTTGGATATGGAGTAAAAACCGACTGGATTTTATTTGTTAGAATCTTCACTTTACTTACCGTTTTTATTCTATCTAAATTCTTAATTGAGAAGATTATAGCCACAACTTTTGGCATTGAAGAGATCATCGAACAGTTCAATTTGCAAAAAGTTACCTTTAGAACTTACATTGGTTTATTGTTATTGCCAGTTTCCATATTTCTATTTTATGAAGATTTTTCAACAGATTATCTTTTTTTTAGCATAATTGGCATATTATTAGTGATAAATATACTGACTTATGTTATTTCTTTAAAAATATATCAAAATTTAGTGATAGCTAACTTGTTTTACTTTATTTTGTATCTTTGCGCACTTGAAATAGCACCGTATTATTTCATATATTATTTGATTACAAAAAATTAGAGCTTAAACATGTCAAATTTGAAAGTGAGAACAATTTTGGTGTCACAGCCAGAACCAAAAGTAGAGAATTCACCTTATTTTGAATTACAACAAAAGCATAAGGTAAAAGTTGATTTTCGCTCATTTATTCACGTAGAAGGAGTAAGTGCGAAAGACGTTAGAGCTCAAAAAATTGACCTAAATAATTTCACGGCAATTATCCTAACGAGTAAAAATGCAGTAGATCACTTTTTTAGAGTGGCCGAAGAAATGCGTTACAAAGTCCCAGAAGATTTAAGATATTTTTGCCAGTCAGAAGCGATTGCTTTTTACTTACAGAAATATGTGGTTTACAGAAAACGCAAGATTTATGTAGGACAGAAAGATTTTGCAGACATGTCAACTCTTTTCAAAAAATACAAAGACGAGAAGTTTTTATTACCAGCTTCAGATCAATTGAATGCCGATGCGCCAATAACTTTAAACAACTTAAAAATCAATTGGACTCAAGCCGTTTTTTACAAAACAGTAATGAGTGATTTATCTGATTTAGCCGATGTTTATTATGATGTTTTAGCCTTTTTTAGTCCAACCGGAATTAAATCATTGTTTAAAAACTTTCCAGATTTTAAACAAAACGATACTAGAATTGCAGTTTTTGGAAGCACCACTCAAAAAGAAGCTTTGGAACACGGATTAAGAATTGATATTCTTGCTCCAACACCAGAAACACCTTCTATGACAATGGCTTTAGAGCGTTACGTTGCCGAAGCAAATAAAGGAAAGTAAATTACAGATTTCAAAATATACAAATCCCAAATTCTAAAAAGAGTTTGGGATTTTTTTTTGTTTAAAAATAATATCAATTTTAAGCATCTCAAGAACATTTTTAACATATCAGCTAAATTTTTACTGATTAGTTTAGCAACAGATTTTTTTGGTAAAATTTTCGCAAATCAATTATACGCCACAAATGCAAATTATTAAACTACTTGATAGAATAAAAATAGCTCATCAATTAATACTTGAAGAAAAAACTGGAACGCCTCAAGGAGTTCGCAAGTAAATTACATATTAGTAGAAGTCAATTATATAATGTTCTTGACATTTTAAAAGAATATGATGCGCCTATAAAATATAGTAAGAAAATAAACAGTTTTTATTATGCAAAACCATATGAATTAGAATTAAAATATTCTTTAATTATTTTTTTAGATGAAGAAAAAAGAGAAATTTACAACTAATACAACTTCCGTC
>NZ_DQDX01000043.1 GCF_003525665.1 Flavobacterium sp. | reverse complement strand
TTTTCAAATTCCAAATTCCAATCGTTAACTTCAATGTTTAAGATTTTAGTCAATTTTTTAGAAGTAAAAGGTAAAAATGGCTCACATAATGTTGCTAAAACCGAAGCAATTTTCAAAGCCACATACATTTGAGTTTTCACTCGTTCTGGATCGGTTTTTACCATTTTCCATGGTTCTTCGTCGGCCAAATATTTGTTACCTAAACGAGCTACATTCATCATTTCACCTTGCGCTTCTCTAAATCTGTAACGCTCAATAGATGATGAAATTACCGCAGGATATGCTTTTAATTCGGCTAAAGTTTGATTATCAACATCACTAAATTCGTTTGGAGCTGGAACAATTCCGTCGTAATATTTGTTAGTCAAAACAACAACACGATTGATAAAATTCCCAAAAATTGATGCCAATTCGTTATTATTTCTTGCCTGAAAATCCTTCCAAGTAAAGTCGTTATCCTTAGTTTCTGGAGCATTCGATGTCAATGCATAACGCAAAGAATCTTGCTTATCTGGAAAATCTTGTAAATATTCGTGTAACCAAACTGCCCAGTTTTTAGAAGTTGAAAGTTTGTTTCCTTCCAAATTCAAAAATTCATTTGCCGGAACATTATCTGGTAAAATAAAACTTCCTTCAGCTTTCAACATCGCCGGAAAAATAATGCAATGAAAAACAATATTGTCTTTTCCAATAAAATGTACCAGTTTTGTATCGTCTTTTTTCCAGTAATCTTCCCAATTTTTTCCTTCTCTTGCAGCCCATTCTTTGGTTGCAGAAATGTATCCAATTGGTGCATCAAACCATACGTAAAGTTTCTTTCCTTCTGCGCCATCAACCGGAACGTCAATTCCCCAATCTAAATCTCTAGTTACTGCACGAGGTTTCAATCCGTCGTCCAACCACGATTTTACTTGTCCTAAAACATTCGTTTTCCAATCTTTTGCATGGTCAACTAAAATCCATTTCTGTAAAAAATCTTGGTATCTATCCAAAGGTAAAAACCAGTGTTTTGTAGATTTTAAAATCGGAGTTTCTCCAGTAATTGTCGATTTCGGATTAATTAAATCGGTCGCATTTAAAGTCGATCCACATTTTTCACATTGATCTCCATACGCTTCTTCGTTGCCACATTTCGGACATGTTCCAACCACAAATCGATCGGCCAAAAACTGATCGGCTTTGGCATCATACAATTGCTCCGTAACTTCTTCAATAAAATCGTTGTTATCATACAATTTTCTGAAAAATTCTTGCGCTGTATCGTGATGGATTTTAGACGATGTTCTAGAATAATTATCAAATGAAATTCCGAAATCTAGAAACGATTTTCTAATAATTCCGTCGTATTTATCAATCACTTCTTGCGGAGTAATGCCTTCTTTTTTGGCTTTCATTGAGATTGCAACGCCGTGTTCATCACTGCCACACATAAACGCAACATCTTTTCCTTGCAAACGCAAATAGCGCGCATAAATATCAGATGGAACATAAACACCAGCCAAATGCCCAATATGAATCGGACCATTTGTATAAGGCAACGCAGCAGTAATTGTATATCTTTTCGGATTTTCTAACATGGTAATTTTCGTATATAAGTTGCAAAAATAAGCAATAGATTTTTTATTTGAAGCTATTTCCAGCTATCCGTTGCAATCTTTTCTTTTTTAAAGGAAAAAAGAAAAGGATTTTCACTACTATCTGGGCTAGGGCAATCGTTTTCAAAAGAACTTTTTGATAAAACTTCAACAATATCTATATAAGAAACTAATAAAAAAGTTGACACGAAGTGCACGAATAAAAAATGCTTAATTAATTGCACCAATTCTAACCTTCTTTCAGCAGATTTAGTGAAATCTCAAAGTCAATCCAATTCGTGCAAATTCGTGCAATTCGTGTCGAAAAAACTTTTACATTTGCTACACAGATTAAAATCCTAAATGAAAAAATCTTTATTCTTTATTCTATTTTCTATATTCTCAACAAACATCCATTCTCAAAAAAAGATGATTACACCACCATATCTAAAAAAAGGCGACACCATTGCCATAGTTGCAACTGCTAGAAAAAACATCGACGACAATTTAAAACCAGCTATTTCTTGGTTGAAAAATTGGGGAATTGAAGTCGTAATTGGTTCTACAATTGGGTTGGATAACAACCAACTTGCAGGAACTGACGAACAACGAGCAGCCGATTTTCAGGCGCAATTAGACAATCCAAATATCAAAGCAATTTGGTGTGTTCGTGGCGGTTATGGAACAGTAAGAATGATTGATTTATTAGATTTTACAAAATTCAAACAATCACCTAAATGGATTGTAGGTTTTAGTGACGTCACCGTTTTGCACAGTCATTTAAATACTATGGGTTATCAATCTATTCACGGAATTATGCCTGTGAGTTCCAAAGCATCAGAAGAGGCGAAGGAAACTTTGCGAAAAGCATTATTTGGAGAACATTTGGAATACACTGTTCCATGCGAAAACATGAATAGATTTGGCACAGCAAAAGGCGAATTGGTTGGCGGAAATTTATCCATTTTATATAGTTTGTTTGGTTCACCATCGGCAATAGATTGCTCCGATAAAATTTTGTTTATAGAAGATTTAGACGAATATTTATATCATATCGACAGAATGATGATCAACTTAAAACGCAACGGTTGTCTAGAAAGTTTAAAGGGAATCATCGTTGGCGGAATGACAAAGATGAAAGACAACGACATCCCTTGGGGGAAAGATGCATTAGAAATTATTGATGATGTAACCAAAAAATACAACATTCCAGTAATTTATAATTTTCCAGCTGGTCACATGGCAGACAATCGCGCATTGATTTTTGGAAAACAAGTTTCAATGGAAGTTAATGATGTGGAAAGCAAAGTTATATTTATGGATTAAATTCCAATTAGAAAATTCCAAATTCCAATAATTAAGTATTGAAATTTGTGTTTTTTTGGAATTTGGAATTTA
>NZ_DQDX01000080.1:2837-3623 GCF_003525665.1 Flavobacterium sp. | reverse complement strand
GGGAGTTTTTCCTTTCAATCAGGGCTAAATAATAAACTTTATACAAGAAAATATGAACTTCGAAAACATACTCGTTACTTCAGAAAACGGAATCGGTCAAATTACAATCAATCGTCCGTCAAAATTAAATGCGCTAAATGTAGCAACCATTCAAGAATTGCACACAGCTTTTGAAAATTTAGATGCCGATGCAGCAACCAAAGTAATCATCATCACTGGTGAAGGAGAAAAAGCATTTGTTGCTGGCGCAGATATATCAGAATTTGCTCATTTTTCTATAGAAGAAGGCGCACAATTGGCACAACAAGGACAAGAATTATTATTTGATTTTGTAGAAAACTTAAGAACTCCAGTGATTGCAGCCGTAAACGGATTTGCACTTGGCGGCGGATTAGAACTAGCAATGGCATGTCATTTTAGAGTAGCTTCAGACAATGCAAAAATGGGTTTACCCGAAGTTTCACTTGGTGTAATTCCGGGTTATGGAGGAACGCAACGTTTACCTCAACTAGTAGGAAAAGGTCGCGCGATGGAACTAATTATGACTGCTGGAATGATTGATGCAGAAACCGCAAAAACCTACGGATTGGTAAATCACGTTGTAGCACAAACAGAATTATTAGAATTTGTAAAAGGAATTGCTTCCAAAATTATGCGTAATTCTCCAGTTGCAATTGGTCAAGCAATTAAAGCCGTAAATGCAAATTTCAAAGATGGTGTTGACGGTTACAAAACCGAAATAAAATCATTCGGAAAATGCTTTGGAACCGAAGATTTTAAAGAAGG
>NZ_DQDX01000080.1:1113-2831 GCF_003525665.1 Flavobacterium sp. | reverse complement strand
AGTAATTATAAATAATCATTAAAGATGAAAAACTTTTTTGTTATTTTTTTCGGATTATTGTCATTTTCACTATTCGCGCAAAATGTTCCAATAAAAACTCACAAAAGCACTCTTTTTGAAGATGACTTTAAAAAATCTATTCTTGTATTAGGAGAAAAAACACAAGAGAATGAAATTATTTTAGTTCGATCTTATAAAGCAAGTGCAATATCACCATTGAACGGTTTTTATATAGAAAAATATGATGCAAATTTAAAACTCGTTAAAGAGTTTGAATTAAAGATGAAACATCCTTTATCTGAAAAAAACAATTTGGTTCTAGGTGTTTTTTATGCAAACAAAAAAGTAAACATCATCGAAATTTATTTTGATTTAAAAGAAAAAACATACATCTGTAGAAACAATATCGTTGATGATAATTTTAATTTAACCACAAAAGAGCTCTTTAGAATCACTAAAGAAAAGATGAAAGAACTGGGAAGTTTTAATTTGCAACAAAAGTTCTTTGAAGCAGGTAATAAAAATTTACCCGATGTAAATTCTGGAAATTTCAATACATCAACCGACAGGTTTTTAAGCTTTTCGCTTTTTGGTAATTCAACTAAACCTCGAGTTTACAGCAGCGACATAAGTATTGTCATTAACGAAAATAGAACTTCATACTCCATTATTTTAGATTATAAAAATGCAGAGCAAGAAGGTTTTTTATTATATCTATTTAATGCAGAATCGGAACAACTCTTTTTTAAAGAAGAGTTAATTCAGTCAAAGGAAAAAAATTATATACTTCAAAATTTTCAAGTTTCTGAAGATGGAAAAAGTGTTTATATCTTGGCCAAAAACTATAATAACAAGGTCAAAAAGTTAAAATATTCATTTGAACTATCTCAAATATCAGCTTCTGAAACAAAAATAAAAACCATTGAAATTGAGGATAAATTTATAAAATCCCTTAAACTCAACTTTTATAATAATTCGATTTATTGCATCGGATTTTATTCTGAAAAATCATATGAAGACAATGATGGTTTATGTTTTTTTAAATTTAATAAAGCCAATTTAGAATCAGAAAAAGTAAAGTTTAGCAAGTTTACGAATCAATTTATACAAGACAAATTCGGAAAAGAAACCGATAAAGACATCAAAGATTTAAAGATTAAAACCATTTTATTTGAAAATGATGCTATTATTTTAAACGCTGAAGAAGAATATGAATATACCAATAATTCACCAAACTCAAATGGTGCTGTAACTTATGTTTTTAATGATATTGTTAGTGTAAAATTAAATACTGATGGCGACTTGATTTGGTCAAGAAATATTAATAAAAAGCAATCTTACACATATTCAGATGATTCGTATATCTCCTATTTTTCGACAATTAAAAATGGATCTAGTTATGTTTTTATAAATGCTTCTGAAAAGATAAAAGAATTAAAAAATGAACGAGTAGAATTTAAAGATGTTAACCCCAATAAAGCAAATCTATATTTATTAACCATAGATTCTAGCGGTAATTTTACCTATCAGTTACTATTGAATGAAGATCAAATTGAGGTACCTTTTTCAGTTTCTAAAGGTATATTAATTGATAACTCCTGTTATTTCATGGGACGAAAAGGAAAGAAAAAACAACTTTTAAAAGTTACTTTGTAAACTTTAAATATCATATTATTATATTTTTTTTAATATTGTAATATCATATTATTATATTTTTT
>NZ_DQDX01000080.1:0-1012 GCF_003525665.1 Flavobacterium sp. | reverse complement strand
AATATTGTAATATCATATTATTGTATATTTGTACTTCCAAATAATGCAAAATGATAGCTAGATTACAACAAACTGAAATTGATTCTTATCTTTTTAAAGGAAAAGCCATCCTTGTTTTTGGTGCGCGTCAAGTTGGAAAAACCTCATTAATTAGAAATACGTGTAAAAACAATTCCTTTTTGTGGCTCAATGGCGACGAACCCGATACACAACTTTTATTAGAAAATATTACTAGCGATAGATTAAGAGCAATTGTTGGCGAGAACAAAATTCTTGTAATTGACGAAGCCCAAATGATTCACAACATTGGATTATTGATAAAACGAACCGTTGATAATCATCCTGAAATTCAAATTATTGCTTCGGGAAGTAGTGCATTTGAACTTGCAGATAAGACCAAAGAAAGTATGGTTGGTAGAAAAGAAGAGCTGCAGCTTTTCCCTTTTAGTTATAAAGAAATGGTGAACCATACCAATTTTATAGAAGAGACGCGTTTAGTTCCGCATCGATTGGTTTTTGGTTATTATCCCGAAGTTGTAAATAATTTAGGGAAAGAAGAGAAAATTCTTAACGATTTAGTTGATGGGTTTTTATACAAAGATATTTTGAATTTAGAAGGAATTAAAAAATCTGGTACTTTGCAACGTTTAGTTCAAATGCTAGCACATCGAATTGGAAGCGAAATAAACTACGCTTCTGTAGGTAATGATTTAGGCATAAACCGATTAACTGTTGAAAAATACATCGATATATTAGAAAAGAATTTTATTGTTTTTAGCTTAAATGCTTTTAGCAAAAATCAAGATAACGAAATTAGAAAAGGCAGAAAAGTTTATTTTTGGGATAACGGATTGCGCAATAGAATTATAAAAAACTTTACTCCAATTGAGCTTCGAGATGATATTGGTGCCTTGTGGGAAAATTTCATTATTAGTGAAAGAAAAAAGAAATTATCTTATGAAAATCAGTACAAAGACACTTTCTTTTGGCGCAATACACAACAAGCTGAAAT
>NZ_DQDX01000056.1:10025-10327 GCF_003525665.1 Flavobacterium sp. | reverse complement strand
GTGGAATATCACTACGTAAAAATACGTATACTAAATACAAAACAAAAAAATAAAGTACTGATTTTTAGGTATTTATATTTTATCGATTAATTACTAAAACTTCAACTCTGCGATTATTATCTTCCTCTTGGGTACTTTTTTCTGGAATTGGATGGATTGGTCTGGTCACACCATAGCCTTTAAATGACAATCTATTTGTACTTATTTCATTTTTAACTAAATAGGTATAAATCGCTTTTGCCCTATCTGAAGAAATAGTATCCGGTTGATATTTATTTTGACAACAAATATGACCTTGAATT
>NZ_DQDX01000056.1:2688-9854 GCF_003525665.1 Flavobacterium sp. | reverse complement strand
ACAACAAATATGACCTTGAATTTCGATTTCAAGTTTTGGATAGTCATTTAAGACTTGAATAAGTTCTTTGAGAGTTTTAAAAGATTCTGGAAGTAATTTAGCAGAGCTATAATCGAAGTAAATATTTTCTAATTTAATGAGATCGCCTTTACTTGATTTTTGAATTTTATAATAAAGAGTATTCGATTGATTGACTTTTCCATAATAAACTATAACTTTTCTATTATCTGATTTATTTAGCGATTGTTTAAAATCTTCTCCATGATTTTCGATAACAATAGTAGCGCTTATTTTGATTTTACTACCTTCAATATTTTCTATAATTGAATTAATTCGTCGTGAAGCTAAATCTTTATTATAGGAACTGCTATCAGTAGCATCGCAATGTCCTGTAATCTTTACAACCTCTACATCAGGATTTTCATTCATCCAATTTATAAAAATTGTTGTGGAAGCTACATTAGGAACGTCACTATTTGAATCGAAAAAGACTTCAATCTTTTCTTGTGAATGAACTACATTAGATAATAGAAAGAAAAGAAAAAATAGAATTCTCATTATTACTTCTCTTTAACTAAAATTTCAACTCTACGATTATCATCTTCTTCTAAAGCATTCTTTTCGGGAATTGGATGGATTGGTCTTGAAACGCCATAACCTTTGAACGACATTCGAGTTCTGTCAATTTTATTTCGAATAAGATAGTTGTAAACTGCTCGCGCACGTGCTGTAGAAATTACTTCAGGTTCATCTGGTCTTTTGCAACAAATATGTCCTTGGATTTCTATTTTTAAAGTTGGATTATCAACCATTACACAAAGGAGTTCATACAGAATTGGTTCTGATTTGGTTACAACTTTAGCCGAATTATTGTAAAAATAAATATTATCTAGTTTTAACAGATCACCTTTTTTAGCCGATTTGATTTTTTCTGCAAATTGCTTTTCTACTGGTTTAGTTGGTTCTTCTACAACTTTATCAATTTTACTTGTATAAATTATAGTTACTCGCCTATTCTCATCTTGTATTTTCGACTGCTTAAAATCTTCTCCAAAACCCCGAATTTCAATATCTTTTAAAACTTCAATTTTACTTTCTCTCAAGAAATTATAAACTTCATTGACACGTTTTAAAGCCAAAGTATCGTTATAGGAATTAGTTCCTTTGAAATCGCAAAAACCATATAACTTTGTTACTTGATAATTTTTCCCTTCAGCAATCCAGGTATTTATAGTTTTTATGGCTTGTTCGTTTAGATTATGTTTATCGAAATCAAAATAAACATTGAGCTTTTCTTGGGCATTCAAGCCAAAGGAGAAAACTAGAAATAAAACGATATATTTTTTCATGATTTACTTGTCTAGAATCATAATTTCAACTCTTCTGTTTTGAGCTGCTTCAAATTCTGTTTTTTCGGGAATAGGGAATTTTGGCTTTGAAACTCCAAATCCTCTGACTTTAATTCGTCGTTCGTTGATTCCTTCATAAACTAAAATTCGTTTTATTTGCTTAGCTCTATCAAGCGATAGATTTTTTACATCTTTATCAACACAACAAATATGACCTTGAATTTCAATTTTAATTTTTGGATATTTATCTAAAACTCTTACCAGTTCTGAAATTGATGGTTTAGAATTTGCCATAACCGCAAATGTGTTGATATGAAAATTGATGTTATTCAATCGAATTAATGTTCCTTTTGTCGAAAGTTCGATTTTGTCTTGCAATGTTGCACCTTCGGGAAAATGCATTCGTTCTTCTTCAATTGGAATTATTTCTTCTTCTTGAACGACTTTTGGCTTAATTCCTAAAATCTCATCTTCACGAGCCAAATCTTTTTCGAATATGTAATGAATAATTGCTTTTCTATTTTCGGCTTTGTTTGCAGATGTTGCGCCTTTTTCACCAAGACTTATACTTTTAAAATCCTTTCGAATTTTTAATTTGCCATTAACTAAAGCATAAATTGTATTGACACGTTTTTGCGAAAGCGTATCATTAAATCCGTTAGTACCAACTTCATCAGTTGAACCAGTTATCGATAGAATTTTAGATGTTTTATTTTCGGCTATCCATTTATCAAATTTGGCTTGCTCTACTTTATTCAAATCATATTTATTGTTGTCAAAATAGACTACGAATTTTTCTTGCGCTTTTCCAATTTGAAAAACTAATAAAAATACACTGTAAAATAATACCTTCTTCATACTACGAATTTACGCAAATTAAATGTGATGATTGCAAAAGTTGTTCCACAAAAAAACCTGCTAATTTCTTAACAGGTTTTATCTATTTTTATGTCTAGAAAATTATCTTGTAAACAACAATTCTCTGTATTTAGTTAATGTCCAGATTTCGTCATCTACTAAAAGCTCTAGTTTATCGCAGTGTTCACGGATTTCATCAAAGTATGGTTTAACTTTATCACAGTATGATTCAGCCATTTTTTGAGCGTCAGTCAAAGCGTTTGCTTTTTTACGAGCTTCAGTCATTGCTTCAACTTTAGAATTAATTCCTTCTATATGCGATGAAATTTCTTTGATTAAAACAATTTGCTCTTTTCCGATTTTTTCAAATTCGCTTCCGAAGATTTCTTTCAATCCGCGTACGTTTTCAATCAATGTATTTTGGTAACGAATGGCAGTTGGAATTACGTGATTACGAGCAATATCTCCTAAAACTCTTCCTTCAATTTGGATTTTCTTAGTGTATTCTTCCAATTCAATTTCGTAACGAGCTTCAACCTCAACATGGTTCATTACATTCAAGTCTTTGAATAAATCTAATGCTTTTTGCGAAACCTTAGCTTTCAAAGCTGCTGGAGTAGTTTTGTGATTACTTAATCCACGTTTTTTAGCTTCTTTTTCCCAAGCATCGCTATAACCATCACCTTCGAAAAGGATATTTTTTGTTCCTTTAATATATTCTCTCAATACATTGAAAATCGCTTCGTCTTTCTTTAAATCTTTAGTTTCAATTAAAGCATCTACTTCTTTTTTGAAATCTTTTAATTGTTTTGCAACGATTGAATTTAAAGTTGTCATTGCATTGGCGCAGTTTGCAGTAGAACCAACAGCTCTAAACTCGAATTTATTTCCTGTGAAAGCAAATGGTGAAGTTCTATTTCTATCAGTATTATCCAACATTACGTCTGGAATTTTACCAACTACGTTTAATTTCAAATCTGTTTTTTCTTCTGGAGATAATTTTCCAGTTGATACACCTTCTAATTCTGCTAAAACTTTAGTCAATTGTTGTCCGATGAAAACAGAAATAATTGCCGGCGGAGCTTCATTGGCACCCAATCTATGATCATTACTTGCAGTTGCAATTGCAGCACGAAGTAATTCTTCATAATCATTTACCGCTTTAATTGTATTGATAAAAAACGATAAAAATTGTAAGTTACTCATTGGAGTTTTACTTGGAGAAAGTAAATTAATTCCAGTATCTGTAGCCAATGACCAGTTGTTATGTTTACCTGAACCATTTACACCTTTGAATGGTTTTTCGTGGAAAAGTACTTTAAAATCGTGACGCTCACCAACTTTAGACATTACATCCATAAGAAGTGAATTGTGGTCAACTGCAAGATTCGTTTCTTCAAATATTGGAGCTAACTCAAATTGATTTGGAGCAACTTCATTGTGACGTGTTTTTACCGGAATTCCCAATAACATACATTCTTCTTCTAATTCTCTCATGTAATTTAGTGCACGAGAAGGAATTGAACCAAAGTAATGATCGTCAAGTTGTTGTCCTTTTGCAGAAGTATGACCAAGTAATGTTCTACCAGTCATCATTAAATCAGGACGTGATTGTGCTAAAGAAGAATCTACCAAGAAATATTCTTGTTCCCAACCTAGAGTCGCTGTTACTTTTTTAACATTTTTATCAAAATACTTACATACATCTGTTGCTGCTTCATCAACAGCATTTAAAGCACGTAAAAGTGGTGTTTTATAATCTAAAGCTTCACCTGTATAAGAGATGAAAACCGTTGGAATACATAAAGTTGTTCCAAAGATAAATGCTGGAGAAGTTGGATCCCAAGCAGTATATCCGCGAGCTTCGAATGTATTTCTAATTCCTCCATTTGGAAAAGAAGAAGCATCTGGCTCTTGTTGCACTAATTGTCCGCCACCGAATTTTTCAACTGCATCGGAACCATCGTATGAAGTTTCGAAAAAAGCATCATGCTTCTCTGCAGTTGTACCTGTTAATGGTTGAAACCAGTGAGTATAATGAGTTACGCCTTTCGACAAAGCCCATTCTTTCATTCCCATTGCAATATAATCGGCTAATTTTCTATCAATTTTAGTTCCGTGTTGAACGGCATCTTTTACTCCTTTGTGTGCATCTGAAGTTAAAAACTGCTTCATTGCTTTATCATTGAATACATTAGAACCAAAAAGATCTGATTTTCTTCCTGCTTCCTCAAATTTCACAGGCTTTCTACCTGATGCTTCTTTTAATGCTTGAAAACGTAAAGTTGACATAAAATTGATTTTAAAAAGTTATACCCTATTAATTTGATGCAAATATAGCAATATTTTAATTCAAAATTAATTATACCCTATTTTTTTAGGGGCAAAATATATAAATTAATAATTTTGCAATGAATTCATTATACTTTGATAACAATTAATGCTTTTTCAGATAAAAAAATGGCACAAAAAAAGAGATTGCTTTCACAATCTCTTTTACCAAACAAACAAACTATAGACTAACCAAAATCTATTTCATTATTTTTATTTTAGATTCATCAATATTATAAGCTTTTATTACTGCATTATAATCTGAAAAATCTACTTTACTTGCACCTTTATTAGATAAATACGCTGGAACTATTACAATTCTAAAAGTTTCATTAGTAATGTAGGTAGGAGTTAATGCTAAATCATACGTTCCACCAGCATAAATTGTAAAATCTTCTTTACTGAAATCAAAATCGTAATCTAATTCACCTTGCTCTAAATATAAAGTTCTTGGAATCTGCTGCCAAATTGGTGTACTTGAATCAATTGTTCCAGCTAATCGATACATTAAAACAACATCAGATGCAAAAATCTGTATATTATTTGAGCTAAATGTTTCACGAATAAAATATCCTTCGTCAATATTAAATCCGAAATTTACATTTCTTAATTCAAAAGCTTCTGCAATTGTATCATTATCAATATCATCTTCGTTAGAGCATGCTGTTGTTAGTCCTATCATCCCGATAAAAGCTAAAATCAATGTAAGTTTCTTCATAATATTTTTTTTTTTAGATTAATGACATAAAGGTATAACCAATTGTTGTGCCAAAGTTTATTAATTTAAAAAAAATGTATCTTTGACAAATGGAAAATCAGAATAAATTATACATGGTTATGCTCGGTTGTCGTCCTGAAGGCAGATGTACAGAGCAACACGATATTTTTTTTGGAATTGGAAAATCCCTAAAAGAATTACTTCCTGAAATGAAAAACTTTTGGCCCGAAGCAAAAGGTAGAATTCATATTGATGCTTGGCGCGAAGTTACCCAAGTCGATAATTACAAAATTGAAATTTTAGATAAAGGTACAAGCGCACCAACTTCAGAAAATTTATTTTTTATAAACCTTGGCGGATATAAAGAAAACGAATTTGAAGAATACCATTATAAGGTTTTGGCTGTTGGAGCAACATTAGCCGATGCTTCCAAAAAAGCAAAAGCAACCACTTTTTACAAACATTGCGGATTTAAAGGCGCAACATCTCACATTGATGATAAATTTGGGATCGATATTGATGATGCTTTTAAAGTTGAAGAAATATTAGCCAAAACTTTTACAGAACGATTTGCTATTCAAATTTCTGAAACTGAAATTACTAACGAAGATAGGCTACACATTGGCTATTTGAAAATTGATAAACTACAATAACCATGGGAAGAAATAACGAAAGAAATATCAAGAAGCACAACGACAAACTTAATAAAGAGCAAGACAAAGCCAAGGCTAAAAAAGTAGCTCGTGAAGAGAAACTAAAAGCGATTGTAAAAAAATTCAATGAAAATAAAGAATAGTTTATGACCAATTGCTATTGCGGAAATTCTCAATCGTTTGAAGATTGTTGCCAACCATATATAATAGGTATAAAAAAAGCAGCAACTGCAGAAGCTTTAATGCGTTCAAGATATTCGGCTTATGCTACACAAAACGCAGATTATTTGGTAGCTACAACACATTCATCTACTAGAAAAAATCATAAAAAGTCGGATATTTTAGAATGGAGCAAAAGCAACCAATGGATAAAATTGGAAGTTCTTGCTACAACTGAAACTACAGTAACTTTTAAAGCGTATTATTTAGATTACCAATTGAAAGCTCAAATTCATCACGAACATTCTATTTTTATATTTGAAAATGGAAGTTGGTTCTATGTTGATGGAAGTTATTGATTTACTATTTTTTAATCGGAATCCAAATTTCTTCTTCAGATTCAGGACTGTTATTTTTATATTTTTCTCCTAGAATTTCAAACTGCGGACGATTATCCAATTGATAACCTGAACCAGGCAACCATTCGGTATAAATCGAATTGAAAAATGCAGACACATTACTTTGATCGCCTTTATAATTAAAAACAGCATACAATCCTCCTTCTATTTCCAGTGATTCCATATCGTCTGGAATAAAATCAAAACTTGTAACAGCAACCGCAGCCCATTTCACAAAAGGTGTATTGGGTTGAAAATCGAAATCTTCTGGATTGATTTGGATGTTATACAATTCTGAACCAATAGTGTTTTGAATTTCTTTTCGTCTTGGCATAAAACTACTCCATAATTCGAAGGCACGATAATCTGCATAAGTAAAAGAAAGGTTTTTACCAATGAATTTAGTGGTTGGGAAGGTTTTTATTGTTGGATTCATATTTTATAAAATTTATCGTTTTTCCAATTTAATGGATTTTCAAAGATATAATTTTGAATGTTTTCAAATGATTGTGAATTGCGAATAATGTGATCATGAAATCTAGATTGCCATGCGAAATTGGAATGGGTTCGTCGTGACATTTTGGTTACAATTGATTTGTACGAACCAACAATTGATGAAATCGTGTTTTTACCTTGATTTTGAAATCGTGATGAACCAATTGTTGTATTTGATTTGATTGTAGAGACAAGGCATTGCCTT
>NZ_DQDX01000056.1:0-2645 GCF_003525665.1 Flavobacterium sp. | reverse complement strand
GTCTCTACGGATTCGGATAACGATAAATCATCAATTTTATTAATAATCAATATCCCATGAAAATGATTCGGCATAACAACAAAATTCCCCAATTCAACAAACGGAAAATGTTCTGGAATTTCCAACCAATATTGTTCGGCCAATTTTCCAATTTCGGATAATTGCATCATTCCGTTTTGAATGTTTCCAAAAAAATGTTCTCGATTTTGGGTGCAAATGGTTATGAAATAGGCACCATTTTTGGAATAATCCCAGGTTTGTAATCGTGTAGAAGGAATGCGGTATTTGTTTTTAAATTTATCTTGCATGGCGTTGAATGTTATATTGTTATGCTAAATAATGAATAAATTTTTATAAATGAAAATTTATTGTAAAAAAAAGAGACAAGGCAATGCCTCGTCTCTACGGAATGTAATATTAAAAAATATTACATATTTCTTCTATATTGTCCACCAACTTCAAACAATCCATTTGTGATTTGTCCTAATGAACATACTTTGGTTGCGTCCATCAATTTTTCAAAAATATTTTGATTACTGATAGCCGCTTCTTGCAATATTGCTATATGTTCGGCCACTTTATCAGCACTTGCTTTTTGTAAATTGGTTAACATATCAATTTGATATTGCTTCTCTTCTTCCGTTGCACGAATTACTTCTGCTGGAATTACTGTAGGCGAACCTTTAGAACTTAAGAACGTATTTACACCAATAATTGGGAATTCTCCAGTATGTTTCAAGGTTTCATAATACAATGATTCTTCTTGAATTTTACTTCTTTGGTACATTGTTTCCATTGCACCTAAAACTCCTCCACGTTCTGTAATTCTATCAAATTCTTGTAAAACTGCATCTTCTACTAAATCGGTTAATTCCTCAATAATGAATGAACCTTGAATTGGATTTTCGTTTTTCGCCAAACCTAATTCCTTATTAATAATCAACTGAATCGCCATTGCTCTACGAACAGATTCCTCTGTTGGAGTTGTAATCGCTTCGTCGTAAGCATTCGTATGTAGCGAGTTACAGTTATCGTAAATTGCGTATAAAGCTTGTAAAGTCGTACGAATATCATTAAAATCAATTTCTTGTGCGTGTAACGAACGACCAGATGTTTGAATATGGTATTTCAACATTTGGGCTCTTTCGTTGGCACCATATTTATTTTTCATGGCTTTCGCCCAAATTTTACGCGCCACACGGCCAATCACAGCATACTCTGGATCGATTCCATTAGAGAAAAAGAACGATAAATTTGGTCCAAAATCATTGATGTTCATGCCGCGACTTAAATAATATTCCACGTAAGTGAAACCATTAGAAAGTGTGAAAGCCAATTGCGTAATTGGATTTGCTCCAGCTTCTGCGATATGATATCCAGAAATTGAAACCGAATAAAAATTACGAACATTTTGTTTGATGAAATATTCTTGAACGTCACCCATCAATCGAAGAGCAAATTCTGTAGAGAAAATGCAAGTATTCTGAGCTTGATCTTCCTTTAAAATATCGGCTTGAACCGTTCCACGAACTTGAGCTAAAGTTTTAATTTTGATATCATTATAAACATCTAAAGGTAAAACTTGGTCACCGGTAACTCCTAAAAGCATCAAACCTAAACCATTATTTCCTTCTGGTAAATCGCCTTGGTATTTTGGTCGGATAGTTCCTTTATTCTTATAGATCTCGTTTATTTTTTCTTCTACTTCTACTTGAAGATTGTTTTCAACGATGTATTTTTCACAATTCTGATCGATTGCAGCATTCATGAAAAACCCAAGTAACATTGGTGCCGGACCATTTATCGTCATCGAAACCGAAGTTAAAGGATGACTCAAATCGAAACCTGAATATAATTTTTTAGCATCATCAAGACAACAAATAGAAACTCCGGCATTACCGATTTTTCCATAAATATCAGGACGAATATGTGGATCATTTCCGTATAATGTTACTGAGTCAAAAGCTGTAGAAAGACGTTTTGCAGGCAATCCAGCAGAAACATAATGAAAACGTTTATTGGTACGTTCTGGTCCACCTTCACCAGCAAACATTCGGCTTGGGTCTTCTCCTTCACGCTTAAATGGATACAATCCAGATGCGAAAGGAAATTCTCCAGGTACATTTTCTTGTAAATTCCATTTTAAAATATCACCCCAAGCTTGGTATTTTGGTAACGAGATTTTCGGAATTTGAGAATGTGATAAACTTTCTGTGTGCGTAGCAATTTTAATTTCCTTATCACGGACTTTAAAACTATAAAACGGATTTTTATATTTGGCTACTTTTTCATCCCAAGTAAGAATCACTTCCCAATTGTAGGGATCTAAATTCATTTTTACACGGTCGAATTCTTTTACCAAAAGATTTAAAAATTCGTTTCTATTTTCATCTTTTGATTGTAGAATTGTTTCTTCAATTCCAGCTTTTGTCAATGTTGGTTTACTTCCAAAAACGGTTTCAATGGTTTTATAGATTCCGTATAATTTTTGGGCAACTTCAACTTGAGAAAGTGCAATTTCGTCGTATTTTCTATTATTTTCTGCGATTTCAGATAAATAACGCGTTCTGTGAGGCGGAATTACGAAAATTTTCTCGCTCATTTCACGTGTGATTTCGAAAGTAGATTTTAAATCGGCTCCAGTC
>NZ_DQDX01000053.1:1639-3845 GCF_003525665.1 Flavobacterium sp. | reverse complement strand
AGTTCAGTGAACTTCGTTTGCAACGGAAATCCTTTTTATTTTTTCTTTAAAAATGAAAAGATTGCAGTGGAAAGCTGGAAAAAGCTTCTAAAAAACTATAAAAATGAAAAACTTCAATCCTGCGGATAAAATTCAAGATTTACAATATTTCGGTGAATTTGGTGGTGTAAACCCATCTATTTCTGACAGTTCTACTTATACTTTTCTTTCGGCTAAAACGATGTTTGACACGTTTGAAGGCAATGCCGAAGGTTGTTATTTGTATTCTAGACATTCGTCGCCGAGTAATTTATATTTAGACCAAGCTTTGGCTGCGATGGAAGGAACGGAAACTGCGAATGTTTCGGCTTCTGGAATGGGCGCGATTACGCCTACTCTTATGCAATTATGTAGTAATGGCGATCACATTGTTTCGAGTCGCACGATTTATGGCGGAACGTATGCTTTTTTGAAGAATTTCACACCAAGATTTGGTATAAAAACGTCGTTTGTTGATATTACAAAACTGGATGTTGTTGAGGCTGCAATTACCGACAAAACGAAAGTACTTTATTGTGAAACTGTGAGTAATCCGTTATTGGAAGTGGCTGATATTGCTGGTTTGGCGAAGATTGCTAAGAAACACAATTTGAAATTGGTGGTTGACAATACGTTTTCACCATTAAGTGTTGCGCCGATAAAATTGGGTGCCGATATTGTAATTCACAGTTTGACGAAATACATCAACGGAAGCAGCGATACTGTTGGTGGCGTGACTTGTGCGTCGAGAGAATTTATTAATAGTTTGAAAGATGTGAATTCTGGAGCAAGTATGTTACTTGGACCAACGATGGATAGTTTGCGTAGTGCTTCGGTGATGAAAAACTTGAGAACGTTGCACATTAGAATGAAACAACACAGTTACAATGCAATGTATTTGGCTGAGAAATTTGAGAATGACGGATTGAAAGTGGTTTATCCAGGTTTGGCTAGTCATCCAAGTCATGAATTGTATGCTGGAATGATTAATAAAGAGTACGGTTTTGGCGGAATGATGACGATTGACGCTGGTTCGATTGACAAAGCCAACGAGTTGATGGAATTGATGCAAGAAAGAAATTTAGGATATCTTGCCGTAAGTTTAGGATTTTACAAAACGTTATTTTCGGCACCTGGCACTTCTACTTCTAGTGAAATTCCTTTGGAAGAACAAAAAGAAATGGGCTTGACTGATGGTTTGATTCGATTTTCAATTGGTTTAGATAATGATATTGAACGTACTTACCAAATGATGAAAGACTGCATGATTGAATTAGGCGTTTTAGAAAATATGATGAGTTAAAAATTTAGTAGTTGTTTATAAATGGAAAATCCGTTTGAGCTCTGTGCTTGACGGATTTTTTTTTATTTAAGTTTTGCATTAGGAATAATTGTGTAATTTGGTCAACTTGTAATTAACCAAAAAAACATGAAAAAACTACCATTTTTAGCAATTGTCCTCATTGTTTTAAGTTGCCAATTAGCATCTGCACAAAAACTTACTATCAAGAAAAATACCGCTTACATTGATGGTAAAGAATATTTAAAAATTAGTGATTGCGGACAGTTTGCAGAAGAATGTTCTATTTCCAATTTAGCAGGAAAGGAAATAATTTCTATCAATCAGCTGCCAGAACCTGATAAACCTGGAACTTATTTTGAAGTAGTTTTTAACGGATTAAATACATCAATCGAAATGCGTACCAATATGCGGTATTTGGTAAAACTACTACACAAAAAAAATATTGTAGCCGATGATGGTTCGTTAATTCCCGAAAATGTTAAAAAGCTGAAAGAAGAGTATAAATATATGGTAATTGCTCCAGCGGAGAGCGATGATTAATTGAATTATGCACCCATTAAAAAATCCCAAGTTCTTTTGAATTTGGGATTTTTTAATTATTAATTTCCGATATTTAATTTACTATTCTTATATCCATAAATAAAATAAAATATCAATCCGATTACCAGCCAAACGCCAAACCACATCCAGTTAGAAACTGCCATTCCGGTTAGTAAGTAACAACACGATACCAATCCCAATAACGGAATTAACGATAAGTTTTTGGTGAATGATAGCACCAACATCACAGCTATTAAAACAAAAAAGACCACCATTGGTAAATTTTTTGCAATTTTAGCGCTAGAAAAATCAAACGTTTCCACGAAAAATCCAGGTACAAAAGTT
>NZ_DQDX01000053.1:0-1578 GCF_003525665.1 Flavobacterium sp. | reverse complement strand
AAATTGCAACAGCTACCAAAGCTGGAAAAACAAACTTCGCATTCACGTAAGGTAAATGGAATTTCCCGGCTTCTTTCTCTCTTCTCGGAATTAGTAAAACGCCACCACAAACCAATACAAAAGCAAATAAAGTTCCGATAGATGTAAAATCTAAAACAAAAGTTTTATCAGTAAAAATAATTGGTACTCCAACAACTAAACCTGTAACTAATGTTGAATAAGATGGTGTTTTAAACTTAGAGTGAATTTTTGAAAAACGCTTTGGCATTAAACCATCACGACTCATTGTCATCCAAATACGTGGTTGCCCCATTTGAAAAACAAGCATCACACTTGTCATGGCTACAACTGCACAAATTGCTACCAAAAAGTGCATCCAAGGTAAATCGAAATTTTCCTTTTCAAATATAAATGCAAGTGGATCACCAATTCCCTCAAAAGCTTTATAATTAGTCGCTCCAGTCAAAACTAAAGTCAACAAAATGTAAACAATGGTACAAATTACTAATGAATAAATCATTCCGCGTGGCAAATCACGTTGCGGATTTTTACTTTCTTCTGCCATAACACTAACGGCATCAAAGCCAATGTAAGCAAAGAAAACTCCGCTTACAGCCATCATAACACCACTAAAACCATTAGGCATAAAACTCGGAATTCCTACTGAATTATCTGGTGTCCAGTTTGCGAATAGGTCATTTTTAAAAATTAATATTCCTCCGACTATAATGATTAATCCTACGACAAACATTTTAATCCAAACCATTAAATTACTGAAGTTTTTACTCTCTTTTACACCTCGATAAACCAAATAAGTAATGATTAAATTAATTAACAATGCTGGTAAATCTAAAATTATTTTCAAACCACCAATTTCAGAAGCAGTTGTCCATGCCGTTAATGCTTCGCCTTGAACATTTCCGTGAAATGCTTTGGAAGCTTCCATATAACTTGTAGATAAATAAGCCGGAAAATCAACACCACATTGTTGTAATAATGAGGTGAAATAATCGCTCCAACTATAGGCAACATATATATTTCCTATAGAATATTCCATAATCAACGCCCAACCGATAATCCAAGCAAATAATTCACCAAAACTTGAATAAGCATAAGTATAAGCACTACCAGCAACAGGTATTCTACTAGCAAATTCCGAATAGCAAAAAGCTGTAAAAGCACAAGCAATGGCAACTATTATGAACAAAAAAACTACACCTGGTCCACCATTAAAAACAGCACTACCTAAGCTGCTAAAACTTCCTGCACCTAAAATTGCAGCTATTCCGAAAAAGGTTAAATCTTTAACTGTTAATACTTTATTCAATCCAGAATGTTCGCCATCGCCACCTTGTTGTAAAATTTTAGAAATTGGTTTTTTTCGAAATAAATTAGAAAAATTCATATAGTTTGATTTGGTTGATAGTGTAAATTAAATTAACGCTTTGCTAACTTTTGGCGAAAACAAATATATAAAACTTAACGAATAAATATTTCAAACTTTGTTATAAAAGTGATTTGAAAGTTTACAGCCACAAAAATTACAAGAAATCGAAAATTATTCACTTTATTAAATCA
>NZ_DQDX01000011.1:4564-9875 GCF_003525665.1 Flavobacterium sp. | reverse complement strand
GCGCTATCGGTTGCTGTTGCGTAATCTGCAGTTGAAGTTGCATTTTCACGTTCTTCTGCTTGTTTGCAAGAATAGGCGATACCCAAAATTAAAATCGCCAAACCAACTTTTGGAATTGTTTTCATAAAAAATTACTATTTAAAGGTTAATGTTTACAAATGTTTAATAGGAATAGTAATTTTATATCAATATGTTGGTTTTTTAAGATTTTTAATTAATTTATCTCAACTAAAAACCGTGCCAAGATTTTTTGAAAATCAGTATAAATGGATTTATTTTATCGTATTTTTGAAATCTTATTAAATTACATTGAGAACATCAGTTTATAAATCAATTTCAAATAGTTCAGCGTTTAAAAATCAATTGCTTAATTGGTCCAATCAATTTCGTGAAGTTGTTTTTTTAGACAGTAATTCAGAGACAAATAATCAGAACTATTCTAATTATGATTTGGTTGTTGCAGTAGACGCATTTACTTCAATTAAAACAGATTACGTCAACTCTTTTCAAGATTTACATCAATATCAAAGTCAGACTAAAGATTGGCTTTTTGGCTATTTATCGTACGATTTAAAAAATGATATTGAAGATTTAAAATCCAATAATTTTGATGGTTTAGACTTTCCAGATTTATTTTTCTTTCAGCCAAAAAAACTATTTTTATTGAAAGGAAATCAGCTCGAAATTCAATATCTAAAAATGTGTGATGACGAAATTGATTTTGATTTTGAAGAGATAAATCAGTGTTTAGTTTTCAGTGTTCAGTCTTCAGTAGTTGATGTAAAACAGCGAATTTCAAAAGAAAATTATATTTCTAAAGTCACTAAAATGCTCGAGCACATCCATCGTGGTGATATTTATGAAGCTAATTTTTGTATGGAATTTTATGCAGAAAATACTAAAATTGAACCTCTGGAAATTTATCAAAAATTGAACGCTATTTCGCAACCGCCATTTGCTGTTTTTTTCAAAAACAATTCAAATTATCTAATGTGCGCTTCGCCTGAAAGGTATTTGCAAAAAGAAAATTTCAAAGTTATTTCGCAACCCATTAAAGGAACTTCAAGACGTTCTTTCGATATTGAATTGGATGAATTATCAAAATTTGAATTAGAAAACAACCCAAAAGAACGATCAGAAAATATTATGATTGTTGATTTAGTTCGAAATGATTTATCAAAAACGGCAACTAAAGGTTCGGTGCAAGTGGAAGAATTATGCAAGATTTATTCGTTCAAACAAGTGCATCAAATGATTTCTACAATTGCATCGGAAGTAGAAAATACAACTTCACCAGTAGAAATTATTCGAACTACTTTTCCAATGGGAAGCATGACTGGAGCGCCCAAAATTTCGGCCATGAACATCATCGAAAATCTGGAAGAAACCAAGCGCGGATTGTACAGTGGCGCAGTGGGTTATTTTACTCCAAATGGTGATTTTGATTTTAATGTTGTAATTAGAAGTATTCTTTATAATTCTGATAATCAGTACATTTCTTTTTCTGTTGGAAGTGCAATCACATCACAATCCATTCCAGAACTTGAGTATGAAGAATGTTTGTTGAAAGCAAAAGCAATGTTTGAAGTTTTGAGTTAAAATACCTACTTTTGAAAATGCTTACAAAATTTCAAAATCATCTTACTTCGCAGTTTTCATTTCTCAAAGGAAAAAAGTTATTTATCGCTGTAAGTGGCGGCATTGACAGTATAGTTTTAGTCGATTTGTTACATAAATTACAGTATGAAATTGCTGTTTTACATTGTAATTTTTCACTTCGTGATGCTGAAAGTGACGGTGATGAAGCCTTTGTGAAATCTTTTTGTAAGGAACGAAATATTGAAGTTTTAATTCAAAAATTCGATACTAAACAATTTGCTTCCGACTACAAATTATCGATTCAAATTGCTGCTCGAAAGTTGCGCTACGATTGGTTTTACGAACAATTAAAAAATAGAAATTTCGATTACATTCTCACTGCGCATCATCTTAACGATAGTTTGGAAACCTTTTTAATCAACTTTTCACGAGGCACAGGATTGGATGGTTTAACCGGAATTCCAGCTCAAAACGATAAAATCATCCGACCATTATTGCCTTTTTCCAGAGAAGAAATTGAACTTTATGCGAAAGAAAATGCAATTCAATGGCGAGAAGATTCAAGTAATTCATCTGATAAATATCTTCGAAATAAATTACGACATGATGTAATTCCGATTTTGAAAGAAGTACAACCCAATTTGCTTTCTTCGTTTGAAAATACCATAAAACATTTGCAGCAAGCACAATCGTTAGTTAACGATGCATCCAGAATTATTTACAAAGAAGTGGTTACAGAAGAGGAAAATTCGATCAAAATTAATTTGAAAAAGCTTATCCAACTTACTAATTATCAAGCTTATTTATATCAATGGCTAAAAGATTTTGGTTTTGTGGCTTGGGATGATATTTACGATTTAGTTTCGGCGCAATCGGGTAAAAAAGTGCTTTCGCCTGATTTTATTTTAGTAAAAGATCGAGATTTTTTTATTCTAACTCCAAAAGTAGGTGATGAAATTACTCAAGAGTTTTTGATTGACAAAGAAGATAGCAAAGTTAATATTCCCTTAAAATTCACGTTTTGTAACGTAAGTGACATTTCGGTTACCGATTCAAATAGTATCTTTGTGGATGAAAATAAATTGAAGTTTCCTTTAACCTTACGAAAGTGGCAAGAAGGCGATTATTTTTATCCATTCGGAATGACCGGAAAGAAAAAGCTGAGTAAATATTTTAAAGACGAAAAATTCTCTTTAATTGATAAATCAACTAATTGGATTTTATGTTCTGATAATCAGATAGTTTGGATAGTAAATAAGCGAATGGACGACCGATTTAAAGTAAATAATAACACAACAACTATTTTAAAAATAACGATTACATAGATGAGAAATTTTCTTTATACATTAATCACATTTTTGGTTTTAACCAATGTAAATGCGCAAGTTCTAAGTCCGGTGAAATGGACAACTAAAATAGAAAAAGTCTCAGAAACCGAATTCAATTTAATTGCAAACGGAACCATTCAAGAAGGTTGGCACGTGTTTTCTCAATTTACTCCAGATGGCGGATCGTTGCCAATGGTTTTGAATTTTAAAGACGTAAAAGGAAATTATGAACTAGTTGGTAAAGCTAAGGAAAGTCCGTATCAAAAGGTGTACAGCGACGTTTTTGAAGTGGATGAATACATTTTTGAAGATAAAGTTACCGTTACTCAAAAGGTAAAAATTACAAATCCAAAAACTACCAAAATCAAGTTAAACCTTGAATATCAAGTTTGTAAAGAAGCTTGTATTAATGACAATAAAGATTTGGTTTTTAATATTCCAGCGGTTTCTAGTGTTGTTACGACTACAGCAAGCCAAGACACAATTCAAGAATCTGATAATCAATTTTCTACAGTTATTGACACAGCAACAACTGAAAATACAATCAAACAAGCAGAACCAAAAGTTACAGAGCCAATAAAAGATGAAAAGAGTTTGTGGACGATATTTTTTATTGCGTTTGTCAGCGGATTTGCAGCTTTATTGATGCCTTGTATTTTTCCTATGATTCCAATGACTGTGAGTTTCTTTACAAAACAAAGTAAGTCAAAGGCAGAAGGAATTAGAAATGCGGTACTTTATGGTTTGTCCATTATTGCAATTTACGTGATTTTGGGTTCTTTAATTACAGGAATTTTTGGAGCAGAGGCATTAAACGAACTTTCTACAAGTGTTGCATTTAATATAATTTTCTTTGCATTATTAGTGGTTTTTGCACTCTCATTTTTAGGAGCATTCGAAATTATGTTGCCAAGTTCTTGGGCTACCAAAATAGATTCTAAAGCCGATAAAGGAGGTTTTGTCGGAATTATTTTTATGGCATTAGCATTGGCAGTTGTATCATTTTCTTGTACTGGTCCAATTGTGGGAACTTTATTAGTAGAATCGGCTTCTAAAGGCGGAATTGCACCAATTGTAGGAATGTTAGGTTTTTCATTAGCCATTGCATTACCATTTATGTTGTTTGCAATGTTTCCTGGTTGGTTGAATTCGTTACCAAAATCTGGTGGATGGTTAAATACTGTGAAGGTTTCGTTAGGATTTTTAGAATTAGCATTTGCATTCAAATTTTTATCAAATGCCGATTTAGTTTTACAAAAACATTTATTAGAAAGAGAATTATTTATAGCGATTTGGATTGCAATTTTCGGAGCTTGGGCATTGTATTTATTCGGAAAATATATGTTGCCACACGATTATGAAAAAGCAGATAAAATAGGAGTAGGACGATTAATAATGGCAATTGTAGTAACAACATTTACGTTTTACATGATTCCAGGATTATGGGGTGCGCCATTAAAAATATTAAGCGGATTAACGCCACCAATTCATTACGCAGAAAGCACCAACGGATTTGGATCTTCCAATTCAAATAAATCTGAACTACCAGAACATGCTCATTTTGGTCCACACGGAATTATAGCTTTTGAAGATTATGATTTAGGATTGGCTTATGCCAAAAAAGTAAATAAACCAGTTCTTTTAGATTTTACTGGTGATGCTTGTGCGAATTGCAGAAAGATGGAAGATAACGTTTGGTCTGATCCAGAAGTGCTTAAAATTTTGAAAAATGATGTTGTTCTAATTTCGTTGTATTGTGATAGAAAAATTGACTTGCCAAAAGACAAACAATACGTTTCTAAAACAACAGGAAAAGAAGTGGTGACAATAGGTAACAAATGGACCGATTTTCAAATTACAAGATACAAAAGCAACTCACAACCTTTATACGTAATATTGGATACAGATGGAAAAGATTTATCTAAACCAATAGCATTTACATTCGACAAGCAAGAATATAAAAAATGGCTTGAAGACGGAATTGCTGCATACAAAAAATAAAATCACAAAAAAACCATCCGTTAATTCAGATGGTTTTTTTTATAAAAAAAAGTGGGGTTTCTATTTTGCTAAAAATAAGGTAAAAGTGGTACCTTTTTTAAGTTCAGATATTATTTCGATGCGTCCATTCAATTTGTCAACTATCTTTTTTACAGTCGATAAACCTAATCCAGTTCCATAATTTCCGTAGCGATCTTTTACATTTAATATTTTGAAAGATTCGTAGATTTCAAGAAAATCTTTTGTTTCTATACCAATTCCATTATCGGTTACTTTTATGATATAGTAACTCGCGTTTTCACTAAAATCAATTTTAATTTCTACAATTTCTTTATCGTTGTATTTAATTCCATTTCCAATTAAATTATGCAATATCTGAATCA
>NZ_DQDX01000011.1:0-4458 GCF_003525665.1 Flavobacterium sp. | reverse complement strand
TATAAGAGACAGCATAATCACTTTTGTCAATATTGTTTACATTTGTAAAATCATTCTGCATCAATTTGATTTCATCAATCAAACTAGATATCATAAGTTCATTTTTCTGAGAGAAATCTATATTATCGTTTTTGTAGAAATTTAAAAGTCCGTCGATATAATTCTTCAGTTGAATCGAACATTCTTCAATATGATCAATAAATTCTAAACTATCAGAACTTAATTTGTTGTCAACATCATCTTTCAATAATTTTATCAACGAGATTATATTATTAAGAGGCGATTTCATATCGTGCGAAATCACACCAGCAAATTTCTCTAGTTCCGAATAACGTATATTTAAATACTCATTGTTTTTTGTGAGTTTTTTAAACCTTCTTCGCATTTCAAACAGTTTCGAAGTCTGTTCTGCCAAAATTTCTAATGACTTAATTTGAGATTCAGACAACGAATTGTTTTTATAATCAATTACACACAAAGTTCCCAATATCAATCCGGTTCCATTTTCTTTTATTGGAACACCAGCGTAAAATCCAGAGTCTGTCAATCCGTTCATTAATCCAACTTTTCTAAAATCTTCATCTTCCATTAGCTTTTCAATTACTATCGTTTCAGATGATTTTTCCATTGCAAGTGAGCAAAAAGAGGTTTCTCTTGAACTTTCTCTTGCTTCAATACCTATTTTCGATTTATACCATTGACGGTATTTATCAACCAAAGTAATTGTAGAAATAGGTGTATTACATAGTGTTGATGCTAAAAAAGTAATGTTATCAAATTCAATTTCGGGACTCGTGTCTAAAATTTCATAGCTGTTTAAAGCTTCTAATCTTTTATCTTCGTAATTCATTTATGTTTTTTTTGTATAGATACGTAAAATAGCTAGGAGAGGTTCATAAAATTTTTATAAAAAACCTATTTATCAATCATTTTCTTCCAAAACGAATATTTTTTCTACAGAAATCTCAAAAAATCGAGCCAATTTTAAAGCAAGAACGGTTGATGGAACATATTTTCCTTTTTCCATGGCATTAATGGTTTGCCTGCTAACTTCTATTTGTTTTGCCAAATCTTCTTGCGAAATATTCTTAATAGCGCGCAAGACTTTTAAATTATTCGTCATCGTTAGAAATTTTGTTTAGCTGATAAATTTTATAATGAAATCGGATGATGAAAAATAGAAGTAGTGTAAATGTGTTAAACATTAGAATGCTATAATATCCAATTCCGAAAAAGAAAATTGTAAACAAAATAATTATTGCATAGTTAAAATAGGTAGCCCAAACTAAACTCTCATATCTTATTTTTGAGATCATTTCATCTTCATTTTTCAATTTAGAAAAACCTATTAGTATTCCGCCAACTATTAATCCAATAACATACAATTCGTCTCCAATATTATTTTCAATAATTTTAAAAAAGGCATTGTCACTTTTAAATAATCCATCGTTATAGATAGCTAAAACATTGATATTTAATGTGTCAATTGTAAAACTATCATCAATGGTTAAAATGTAAAGCGAAAAAATGAAACTCGGAACAAACAATATCCACCCAATTTTTTTGAATGAATTCGGAAATAAAAAATGGTTTTTCATGATTAAAAGTTTTAAATTATATATCAAATGTAAAGTTTATTTTACATATAGACAAATAAATTTTACAAAAAGTTTAATTTACTTTACATTTTTGAATTTTTTTGTACTATTTCTTGTTTATGTTTTTCAATCTTTTATATATTTGCATCTGTATAAGCCATTTAAAAAATTATAAGCCATGTTAGTAAAAGTATTTGGAAGCGCCGTCTTTGGCGTAGAAGCAACTTCAATCACAGTAGAAGTTAATATTGATAAAGGTGTTGGTTACCATCTTGTAGGTTTGCCAGACAACGCCATAAAAGAAAGCAGTTATCGAATTGCTGCTGCTTTAAAAAACAACGGATTTCAACTTCCCGGAAAAAAAATCACCATAAATATGGCTCCAGCCGATTTAAGGAAAGAAGGTTCTGCCTACGATTTAACTCTTGCCATTGGAATTCTTGTTGCATCAGGTCAAATAAAAGCCGATGATGTAGATAAATATGTTATCATGGGCGAATTGTCACTCGATGGTGGATTACAACCTATAAAAGGTGCGTTATCCATAGCAATTAAAGCTCGCGAAGAAGGATTTAAAGGATTTTTTCTGCCAAAGCAAAATGTAAAAGAAGCCGCAGTTGTTGATGGATTGGATGTTTACGGAATTGAAAATGTAACCGAAGTCATCAATTTTTTTGAAGGAAAAGGAACTTTAGAACCAACCGTTATTGATACTCGAGAAGAATTTTATAAAGAGTTAGAATTTCCAGAATTTGATTTTGCCGATGTCAAAGGTCAAGAATCAATAAAACGTTGTATGGAAATTGCCGCTGCTGGTGGACATAATATTATTTTAATTGGTCCGCCAGGTTCAGGAAAAACAATGTTAGCAAAGCGTTTACCAAGTATTTTGCCGCCAATGACTTTGAAAGAAGCATTAGAAACCACAAAAATTCATAGCGTTGCCGGAAAAATTAAAGATGCCGGATTAATGAGTCAGCGACCATTTCGTGCGCCACATCATACAGCGAGTTCAGTTTCGTTAGTTGGCGGCGGAAGTTTTCCGCAACCTGGAGAAATCTCGTTATCTCACAATGGGGTTTTATTTTTGGATGAATTACCCGAGTTTAAACGCGAAGTTCTTGAAGTAATGCGTCAACCACTTGAGGATCGTGAAGTGACTATTTCTAGAGCAAAATTCACGATTACTTATCCATCATCGTTTATGTTAGTTGCGAGTATGAACCCAAGTCCGAGTGGTTATTTTAATGATCCCGATGCGCCAGTAAGTTCGTCCAGAAATGAAATGCAACGGTATTTGAGCAAAATTTCGGGTCCGCTTTTGGATCGAATTGATATTCATATTGAAGTTACACCGGTTCCATTTGAAAAACTAACCGAAACTCGTAAAGCCGAAAGTAGCGTAGAAATTAGAAAACGTGTTACAGCTGCACGAGAAATTCAAACGCAACGTTATAAAGATTTAGATTCAATACATTACAACGCACAAATGAGTTCGAAACAAGTGCGAATTTATTGCGAATTAGACGAAGCTTCACTACATTTGTTAAAGACAGCGATGGAACGTCTCAATCTTTCGGCTCGTGCCTACGACCGAATTTTGAAAGTGGCTAGAACAATCGCTGATTTAGAAGCTTCAGAAAAGGTAATTTCCAATCATATTGCCGAAGCTATTCAATACAGAAGTCTAGATCGTGATGGTTGGCTTGGGTGATTTGGGTTGTCTGTTATCAGTTGTCTGTTGTCAGTTATTTGTTGTCAGTATTGAAGAAAGGGTTTAAGAGAAATTTTATGCTGGTTTGTTTTAATTTACTGATGATTTTATGATTCGCTAAATTATAATCTTATGAAAAAATATATTTTAAATATTGTCTTCTTTCTCATTTCGAGTTGTATTTTCTCGCAGGATATTCCGAAAGTTAGCTCTGGGAAAATTGAACGAATTGCAGATTTTAAATCGGAATTTGTTACTTCAAGGAATATTGATGTTTGGTTACCCGATAATTATTCTGATGCTAAAAAATATTCGGTTTTGTATATGCATGACGGCCAAATGCTATATGATGCAGAAGCTACTTGGAATAAACAAGCATGGGAAGTTGATGAAGTTGTATCTAATTTACTAAAAGACAATAAAATTGATGATGTAATTGTAGTTGGAATTTGGAACGGAGTAACAACGCGTCATATGGATTATTTTCCTCAAAAACCATTTGAAAGTTTGACTCAAACCCAACAAGATTCTATTTATAAAGCCAATAGAAGTAACGGTCAAAATGTTTTTAACGGCAAAGTCAATTCTGATAATTATTTGAAATTTATTGTCAAAGAATTGAAACCTTTAATCGATAAAAAATACTCAGTTCACCGAGACAAAAAGCACACTTTTATAGCAGGAAGCAGCATGGGCGGATTGATTTCTATGTATGCTATTTGCGAATATCCGAATGTTTTTGGTGGCGCAGCTTGTTTGTCAACGCATTGGCCAGGAATTTTTACGGTAGAAAACAACCCAATTCCCGAAGCATTTTATACTTATTTGAAAACCAATTTACCAAATCCCAAAAATCACAGAATTTACTTTGATTACGGAACAGCAACTTTAGACGCCATGTATGAACCTTTACAATTGAAAGTGGATGAAGTAATGAAAGCCAAAGGTTACAATTCATTAAATTGGTCTACCAATAAATTTGAAGGCGAAGACCATAGTGAAAAGGCTTGGCAAAAACGATTACACATTCCGCTGGAGTTTTTACTTGGGAAGTTTTTGTAGGTTTATTTGATAAATGTTCATAGCTAATGAATCGAATTACGATATTTTAGAATGTGCTATTTGTAATAAATTAAGGTTGTAAAC
>NZ_DQDX01000012.1 GCF_003525665.1 Flavobacterium sp. | reverse complement strand
ATATTTAAGTCGTAATACTTAATACTTAAATCTTAATACTAATTATATAATTCTTAATTGTTGTTTAATGCTTTTCTCATCTGTTTTGTGAACCAAAGCAGAATGCGTTAAAGCTAATTTACGCTTCTTAGACTTTTTAGTCAAGATGTGGCTTTTGAAAGCGTGTTTTCTCTTGATTTTTCCAGAACCAGTAACTTTGAATCGTTTCTTGGCGCTAGATTTTGTTTTCATTTTAGGCATAATTTCCCTAATTTATTTAAATTTAACTTACTTACTTATTTTTAATATCAGATAGAATTCTGAGTATTACTTCTTTTTCTTCGGAGCGATGTACATAATCATTCTCTTTCCTTCAAGGACAGGTAATGCTTCTACTTTTCCGTGGTCTTCTAGATCTTGAGCCAAACGTAATAATAATATTTGACCTTGCTCTTTATAGATGATTGAACGTCCTTTAAAGAATACAAATGCTTTCAATTTAGATCCTTCTTTAAGGAACTTCTCAGCATTTTTTCTTTTAAATTCATAATCATGCTCATCAGTTTGCGGTCCAAAACGAATTTCTTTTACTACAATCTGGGTAGATTTAGCTTTCAATTCTTTATCACGCTTCTTTTGCATGTAAACAAACTTTTTATAGTCCATTATCTTACATACAGGTGGTTCGGCATTTGGAGAAATTTCTACCAAATCCAATTCTAATTGATCAGCAAGACGCATAGCATCTGCTGTTTTAAAAATACCTGGTTCTACATTGTCTCCAACAAGACGTACTTCAGGCACACGAATAAAATTGTTTATTCTGTGTTCATCTTTTTTTTCTACTCGAGGTTGATAACCTCTGTTGTTTCTAATTGCTATGGCGTAATTATTTTAGTTAAACTTCAAATGTTTTTAATGTTTTGGCAACTTCTTCGTTTACAATTTTTACAAATTCATCAATTGTAACCGTGATATTTCCTTTTCCTTCTTGTCCATGACGACGAATAGAAACGGTTCCGTTTTTTTCTTCTTCCTCACCTATGATAAGCATGAACGGCATTTTTTGAATTTCTGCATCCCTGATTTTCTTACCAATAGTCTCGTTGCGGTTGTCAATTAGGGCGCGAATTTCGTGATTTTCTAGCAGATTTAAAACTTTTTTAGCATAATTTTCATATTTCTCGCTTAAAGATAATATAATAGCTTGTTCAGGCATCAACCAAAGTGGGAAATTTCCTGCTGTATGTTCCAGTAAAATTGCTATAAATCGTTCCATTGATCCAAATGGAGCTCTGTGAATCATAACTGGCCTGTGAAGTTTATCATCAGCACCTTTATAAGTCAAGTCAAAACGCTCCGGAAGATTGTAATCCACCTGAATAGTTCCAAGTTGCCATTGTCTTCCAAGCGCATCTTTAACCATAAAGTCTAATTTTGGGCCGTAAAATGCAGCTTCACCATATTCTACAACTGTATTCAATCCTTTGTCTGCTGCTGCATTGATAATAGCATTTTCAGCTTTTTCCCAATTCTCGTCGCTACCTATATATTTATCTCTATTTTCTTGATCACGCAACGAAATCTGAGCAGTAAAATTCTCAAATCCTAACGAACCAAATACATATAATACAAGGTCAATTACTTTTTTAAACTCTTCATCCAATTGTTCTGGAGTACAGAAAATGTGCGCATCATCCTGAGTAAATCCTCGTACACGAGTTAAACCGTGAAGTTCACCAGACTGTTCGTAGCGATACACTGTTCCAAATTCAGCATAACGTTTTGGTAAATCTTTGTATGACCACGGTCTTACGTTGTAGATTTCACAGTGATGCGGACAGTTCATCGGTTTCAACAAGAATTCTTCTCCTTCTGCAGGTGTAGTTATTGGCTGAAAACTATCTGCACCGTATTTTGCATAATGTCCAGAAGTTACATAAAGTTCTTTCTGACCAATATGTGGCGTTACAACTTGTTCGTAGCCACCTTTTTTCTGAGCTTTCTTTAAAAACTGTTCCAATCTATCTCTCAAAGCAGCACCTTTTGGTAACCATAATGGTAAACCTTGACCAACTTTTTGAGAGAAAGCAAACAATTCAAGCTCTTTACCCAGTTTTCTATGGTCTCTGCGTTTTGCTTCTTCAAGTAACTCTAAGTATTCAGTTAAATCTTTTTGTTTTGGGAATGAAACTCCGTAAACACGAGTCAACTGCTTGTTTTTCTCGTCACCACGCCAATAAGCACCAGCAACACTCATTATCTTCATAGCTTTTATAATTCCTGTATTTGGAATATGGCCACCACGACACAAATCAAAAAAGTTAGCATGATCACAAAAAGTAATCGTTCCATCTTCTAAGTTAGAAATCAACTCAGTCTTATATTCATTATCTTTATAAGTCTCCAAAGCTTCTGCCTTAGAAACTGCACGCATCTTAAATTCATGCTTTTCTCGAGAAACCTCTAAAACTCTATCTTCAATAGCTTTAAAATCGGCATCCGTTATTTTGTTATCGCCAAAATCCACATCATAATAAAATCCATTATCAATCGCTGGTCCAAGAGTCAATTTAATACCATTGTATTTCTCCTCCAAAACCTGAGCCATAACGTGTGAAGTAGAATGCCAAAAAGCTTTTTTACCTTCTTTATCATTCCACGTATATAATATGAGTGAACCATCGGTCGTCAATTCCGTCGAAGTTTCTATAGTTGTACCATTAAAAGCAGCCGAAATCACGTTTCTTGCTAATCCTTCACTGATGCTTTTTGCAACATCCATCGGAGTCGAACCATTTTCGAACTCCTTAATCGAACCGTCAGGTAGAGTAATCTTTATCATTCCTTATATTTTATGGAATGCAAATATAGAAGATTAACAAAACCCACACAATATATATAGGTATAATAGTAAGTATTTTTTTCAGGAGCGAAAGGTTTGGGCATTTTCTGCAATCCATTTACCCGCTTTCGCTACAATAAAAGCCGTTTTTAAGAAAAAACGGCTTTTATTTTCACTACAATCGGGGCTATTTAGGTAATCCATTTGAGAAGACATCCGATTTTTAAAGGCCATTTCGTTGCAAATCCACAATCAATAAAAAAAAGACAAAAAAACTTTGCTAAACAACAATCACAAAACCAGCGAATTAAAAAATAGTTTCAAAAAAGGTTTAGAAAAGACTTGCGAGATTGAAAAAGATGCTTACTTTTGCACCCGCATTAAGGCAGACGTTCACTAACAAATACTGAAAAAAACTTAAAAAAAGATTTGCACAGAATGATAAAAGGTTTTACCTTTGCCATCCGCAAAACGCTGAGAGTTTTTTGAAAGAATGAGAGTAAAAAAGAAAAAAAA
>NZ_DQDX01000128.1:1818-3554 GCF_003525665.1 Flavobacterium sp. | reverse complement strand
ATTTTAAACGTACTCTTTTCAGTTAAATTCTAAAATCTTAATTAAACATTAAAATTTATTTTACAATAATTTTAGCATATTGAACGTTCAATAAACCTTAAATTGCACCAAATAAAAATGCTATCATGGATAAAATCAAAATACTTTGGGTTGACGACGAAATCGATTTGTTAAAGCCACACATCATGTTTTTAGAAAAGAAAAACTACGAAGTTACTACTTGTAATAACGGTCGTGATGCTATAGATATTTTTGCAGAAAACAACTTTGATATTGTATTTCTAGACGAAAATATGCCTGGAATGAGCGGTTTAGAAACCCTACAAGAAATTAAAGAAAAGAAGTCTTCTACTCCAGTAATTATGATTACAAAAAGTGAAGAAGAATATATTATGGAAGAAGCAATTGGCTCTAAAATAGCTGATTACCTTATTAAACCAGTAAATCCAAATCAGATTTTATTGAGTTTGAAAAAGAATTTAGACCATTCTCGTTTAATTTCAGAAAAAACAACGCTAGACTATCAAAAGGAATTCCGAAAAATCGCTCTCGAATTATCAATGGTAAATTCATACGAAGATTGGTTTGAATTATATAAAAAACTTCTTTTCTGGGAATTAGAACTTGAAAATATCGAGGATACTAATTTAATTGATATTTTAGAATCGCAAAAAGTCGAAGCCAATTCGCAATTCGGAAAATTCATCGAACGAAATTATGAAGATTGGTTCGAACCAAAAGCCGATAAACCTATTCAATCTCATACTCTTTTCCGTGAATTAGTTGTGCCAGAATTGACTAAAAAAGACAAGCCTGTTCTATTTGTTGTAATCGATAATTTGCGTTACGATCAATGGAAAGCTATGGAAAGCACCATCAATAATTACTACAAATTAGAGAAAGAAGTTCCATATTATGCAATTCTTCCAACGGCTACTCAATATGCTAGAAACGCTATCTTTTCTGGGTTAACACCTTTAGAAATGGAAAAACAATTTCCACAATATTGGAAAAATGACGTTGACGATGGTGGAAAAAATTTATATGAAGGCGAATTTTTAACAGCACATTTAAAACGTCTTGGATTAAATATCAAACAAGATTATTTTAAAATCACCAATTTGGCTGCAGGAAAAAAACTGGCCGATAATTTTAAATCGCTTAAAGAAAATAACTTAGTTACAGTAGTTTACAATTTCGTTGACATGCTTTCTCACGCCAAAACCGAAATGGATGTGGTAAAAGAATTAGCTTCAGACGATAAAGCTTATCGTTCTCTAACATTGAGTTGGTTCAAAAATTCACCTCTCCTAGAAATCATCCAACAAGCACAAAAACTCGGATTCAAATTAATTATCACTACCGACCACGGAACGATAAATGTGAAAAATCCGTCTAAAGTTATTGGTGATAAAAACACCAGTTTAAACCTTCGTTACAAAACCGGAAGAAGTTTGACCTACGAAGATAAAGACGTTTATGCAGTAAAAGAGCCAAAGAAAATCGGACTTCCAACCATAAATATGAGTAGTTCTTATATCTTTGCAAAAAATGACAATTTCCTCGCTTACGTAAACAATTACAACCATTACGTAAGTTATTACAGAAATACCTACCAACACGGAGGAATTTCTTTAGAAGAAGTTATTGTACCATTTTTAGTATTTAATCCAAGGTAAAAATAGTTTGCAGATTTCAGTTTTCAGATAACAAATATCTGAAATCTGAAATCTGAA